>CAZXUP010000183.1:0-5971 GCA_964643815.1 uncultured Vampirovibrionales bacterium | reverse complement strand
ATGCGCAGCAAGCCTCCTGATAAGACCCTGAAAAACTAACCAATCAGCTCCAGTTGCGGAATGTCATCGTTATCATCCCCTTGTCCCAAGGCTAAAACCATTCTGGTCGTGGGTATAATATGGTTTTCAGAGAATCGCTTCGGGTTGGTTGCGTCATGCAGATTAATTGACATGAGGCGTAGACCGCGATCAGGCTTCAGGTCTTCAAAATGCTTCTGGAGCTTTGCAAATTGTTTTAGTAAATATGTTTCCTTAAAATCCTGCGGTATTGGCCATTCTTCGGGGGCACTCCACAGTTCATATTCCTTCGGTGACTGCTCAGCCCCATCATTCAGGTCAACGTACCTGACTGTTGCATGACGCTGGGCGGCTTTTTTAGCCTCACCCACCGTGATACCGAACTGAACCGGAGGAATCATCGAAACAGGCTCCTATTGTCTGCACGCCTAAATGAAAACGCGTCCAGCGCATTTCTTGCCATAGTTTGCCTAAAGCTTGAAAAATGCTGCGACTTGTCCGGCATCGGCAGGCAGCTTGGCGCGTTCGGGTGTGCCATACGCGATGGCGGAATCGGGGTCTTTCAACCCGTTGCCGGTCAGCACGCAGACAATCGTCGCGTTGTTCTCAACCTGCCTGGCTTCGGCGGATTGGAACAGGCCCGCCACGCTGGCCGCGCTGGAGGGTTCGCAGAATACACCTTCGTTGGCCGCGATAAACCGGTAGGCGGCGATAATTTCATCGTCCGTCACGCTGCCGATTTCCCCGCCGGACTCGTCCCGTGCGGCCTCCGCCGCTTGCCAACTGGCGGGATTGCCAATACGAATAGCCGTGGCAATCGTTTCCGGGTTGTCGATTTTTTGGCCGCGCACAATCGCCGCCGACCCTTCGGCTTCGAATCCGCGCATGCGCGGGCGTTTTTTAACCAGTCCGCGCTCAGCGTATTCTTTAAAACCCATCCAGTAGGCAGTGATATTGCCCGCGTTGCCGACCGGGATAAACAAATCATCCGGCGCGTCGCCCAAAACATCGCACACTTCAAACGCCGCCGTCTTCTGACCTTGAAGCCGATACGGGTTGATGGAATTCACGATGCAGACTTTCCCCGTTTCGCCCAGCGTGCGCACAATGTCCAGCGCCTGATCGAAATTGCCGTCGATTTCCACGATGGACGCGCCGTATAAAATCGCCTGCGACAGCTTGCCCAACGCCACTTTTCCGCCCGGCAGAATGATGAGGGTTTTCAGTCCGGCGCGCGCGCCATAAGCCGCTGCCGCCGCGCTGGTGTTGCCTGTGCTGGCGCAAATGATGTGCGTATGCCCTTCGGCTTTCGCCTGCGAAACCGCATAGGTCATGCCGCGATCTTTGAAACTGCCGGTCGGGTTCAGGCCTTCAAACTTGAGAAACACCCGCAGACCCGTCTTGCCGGATTTTTGCATCACCGTTTCCGCGATGCGCGGCGCGGGTACCAACGGTGTGTTCCCTTCTTCCAGGCTAACAATCGGAAAGTCGACAGGGAAATCGTAAAAATCCCGGTAACGCTCTAAAATGCCCGCCATTACAACACCCTCAACAGGCAGCCGACTTCCTGCGTGCTGTCCTGCTTACGGATGGTTTCGAGCGCCTGGTTCATCTGCCTTTCGCTCACTTCATGCGTCACCAGCACAATGGAGGCCGTGCCGTCCGGGTTGGCTCCTTTTTGCATGACAGACTCAAGCGACACGCCCGCATCCCCGCAGGCGTTGCCCAAATGTCCGATCACTTTGGGCTTATCGGTCGTGTTCAAGCGCAGATAGTATTTATTGCGCGTTTCCGCAACAGGCATCAACTTGGCTGGGGTCGCCGGATCAATCACCATCGAGGGAATCGGCTCGTTGCCTTTCAGCAGACCCGTGGCAACCGCCAGAATATCCGCCGCCACGGCGCTGGCCGTCGGCATTTCACCCGCGCCGCGCCCGTAAAACATGACATCGCCCACCGCGTCGCCTTTGACGAAAATCGCGTTGAACTCGTTTTGAATATTGGCCAGCGGATGGCTATCCGGCACCAGCATCGGGTGAACACGGATATCAAGACGATCATCATCGGCAACGTCCGAAACCTGGGCGTAGCCAATCAGCTTGATGACATACCCCAGCTCTCGCGCAATCGCGATATCGGTTGCCGTGATACGCGTAATGCCTTCGCGGTGAATTTGCGCCGGGTCCACTTCCTGCTTGAACGCAATGAGCGACAGCACCGAAATTTTATAGGCCACATCAAAACCTTCCACATCGCTGGTCGGATCAGCCTCCGCAAAGCCCTTGGCCTGGGCCTGCTTCAGGGCCTCGTCAAAACTCCAGCCCTCTTGCGTCATCTTGGTGAGGATATAATTAGTGGTGCCGTTGAGAATCCCCGCAATACGCTGAATCCGGTTGGCGCCCAGCGACAGCTTGAGTGGCATGATAATGGGAATGCCGCCCGCTACGGCCCCCTCAAACAACAAACGCACATTGTTTTTGCGGGCCAGTTCAAACAGTTCGGGGCCGTGCTTGGCAATCAATTCCTTGTTGGCCGTGACAACATGCTTGCCCCGGTTCAGGGCTTCCACCACCAGTTCACGGGCCAAGTCAGAACCGCCCATCAGTTCAACTACCACCTGGGTTTCCGGATCGCGCACCACTTCAAACGGGTCTTGCGACAGCAACTCCTCGTTCAAGTCGTCAATACCGCGCGTTTTGCTGGCGTTTTTCACGGCGATTTTCTGAAAGAAAATATCCGGGTGTTCGCGGAAAATTTTGAACACGCCGCCACCCACAGTACCCAGGCCAATCATGCCAATCACCACTTTTTTGTCGGTTCCTGTTTGATTTGGCATGGTTTTACTTTCCGGCAAAGCCTGGCTGGACGGTGATGGCATGGCGTGAACTCCAAAAAATTCTGGGGTTGAAACAGGACGATCCTAGCACAAGCACTGAATTTTCGATAAGCTGGTAAGCGTATGTTAAAGCTGACGGAAAAGGTGTATCTGGCGGCGCCGTTTGAGCAGGCCGAGGAGCAGGCGTTTAATCTATGCCTGGCCGAACTGGTGCGGACCTATAATTTTCCGTTGTTTATGCCGCAGGAAGCCCTGTTGGCCTTGCAGGCGGAAGGCGCACTCAAAAACGGACGTTTGTCCGAAGCCTGCATGGACGTGCTGGGCAAGGCCAACCTGGTGATTGCCGTCTTTTACGGAGAAGAGTTCGACCCGAGAACCGCGTTTGAGGTGGGCTACGCGCTTGGTCGCCGGGTGAATGTGGTGGCCGTGCAAAACAACCTGTACCCGACGCTGGCCCGAAACACCTGTTCTGTATTACGGCTCCCTAGTCCGCAGCACTGTTCTCGCGTGGTGGTTCTGCCGGAAGACCCCGAACGCCTCCCGGATCGGTTGATTCCCGTTCTCAACCGCTATTTCATACCGCACTAGCGAGCTATTCTTTTATCTCGACCCCGCGCCAAAAAGCCACATGATTTCGGATCTGTTTGGCATCCAGAGTGGGTTCCGGGTAGTACCAGGCGGCATCCCGATTCGTCTCTCCCTCAATCTGCAGCGAGTAGTAATTCGCGCGCCCCTTCCAGGAGCACAGCGTGTGGGTATTACTCGACACCAGGTATTCCTGGTGAATATCTTCGGGCGGGAAATAGAAATTACCCTCCAAAGCGACACATCGGTCACTTTCGGCAATGACTTTTCCTTTCCATAATGCTTGGACCATGGCCCAATTCTCCTTGATACGTTTTTCAACCCGGACCTCATGGCAGCAGGCAACCATTCTTTCAAGCAATCCGGGTACTCAATAAATAGACGTTGAAATCCCGTATTGGCTCCCACTGGAAACAAGCTTCCGGAGAAGCCCCGCCAAAGCCCGGCAAAAAACGCCGCTCAAAAACCTGAGTAGCCAAGCAGATCCCTCTTCACACGGCTTTTTATCCCCTCGCCAATTCTGGATCTCACGCTCTACTGGCGTAATGAGAAAACCAAGGTCCAGATCCCCTGCCGTGCCTACAGCTCTTCGGTGTACAAATACTTGAAATAATGATCCACGTAGTGGTTCAGCAAGTTCTTGGTGGTTGTATTGGCGCGAATCATCGCGGACGAGGCTTCCGACAGATCAAACGCGCTGTAAGCATCGCCATCCAATGCTTCTTTTGCCTGAGCCACCGGTTCCGACTTGGCCGGTTCAGGCATGACGCCGTGTTCAGCTTCGGACACAGGCAAAGATGCAGATTCGGGTGCCTTCAACGCATCCAGCATCGCAGGCACATACGTCGCGGCAACCGTCTCCGCAAGAGCCTCAGCCACCTCTTCTGCCAAAGCGTCCCACAGTTCTGCAGACAGTAGCTCAGGACTGATTTCCGGTTCCGGTTCCAAAACAGAAGACAGCACCGGAGCAGGCTCTGGGATAGATGTCATCTCAGCCGTTGCAAGCGCCTCAGCCGTGACAACCGGGGTTGTCCGAGAGGCGACAACCCGCATGGAGCGATCCCGAATCTCCAAATCCAGGCCATCCTGTACCTGGAGGTATTGGGGAGATTCGTGAATGTGCGGCGCTGCTTCCCGGCAGCTTTCAGGCCGGGTAGCAGCCAAAGCCTCCACAAGACGCTGGGTTCTGGTGCTGCTGGAGCGTGAAAAAAGCGAAAGAATCCGTTGCGCTACTTGCTGCTGTAGTTGCTGTATTCTCCGCCACCCTTCCAGTTGCCCGAGCTGCTCCGGCTGCCCTGTTTCCAGGACAGGCTCCGACAAGGTTGGCATTTGAGCAACAGTCGGCAGGCTTCCAGCCAACTCGGCGCCCAGTTGTTCCAGCAGCGTCCTGGCATCCTCCCGGGAAACCCACACTTTATACGTAGAACGGGGATTTTGCACCAAATCCGTTTGAAAAAGGCTTTTGGGCAGGGGAATGGTCAGGCAAAACTGCTCGCCCTGGGCGCTCACCTCAACCTTGGCTCCCTCTGACGATGGCTCGATGCTGAAGTCTGGCAGATCGGGCTTGGAGACATAACCCATCTTGCCGACAGGCTCTGTCTTGACGCTGGTTTTAAGACGGGACATGCCAATCATCCGGCGCTTCTTTTCCACCTCAATCTGGAAATCCTCCGTCTATTGTATGCCTGCACCCAACCACGGCCCTCATACAAACGCAGGAGATATTTCCCAACAGGTTTCATTATAACCGCATTTATGCCTGAAAATCCGCTCAAAAGGCATCTATTCTCCCAACACTGCTCCTAAATAGACCATGTGGTCAAGCCGGAAGATCAACCCTTTGGCCATGCAAAAAAGATATACGAAAGGTCATACTGAAGACAGAAAAGATGATTGGAGCAGACCCATGAACTTACTGAAAAGCACCGTTCGCCAGTGGATTATGCCGGGTAACAGACGCAAACTGGGCCCTGTCCAAACACGCATCAAGTGGTTGGTAACGATGAGCTATTAAAAACAGATCGGCGCCTTGACGTCATAAACAAGCAAACGGGAATTTTCTCAAACTAGTCGGTCGGGTAAATCTGCATTACACGCTCTGCCGTTGCATATTCATCCAGGCAAACACCAAAAAGCAGCTCAGCTTCAGCGCGCACATATTGCCCAGGCGAAAAACAGAAGTGCCTGACTGGAGAATTTGAGTGATGCGTATCACGCATCTACAATCCACAGCAAATGCCATATTGTCTTGAAATATCCTGGGCAAATATCCCGGCGAAGCATCAAGACAACCCAGGTGAGCAGTTATGTTGTAAGAGGGAGAGTAGAGGCGATGACGATTCTTAAAAAAATGTCCAGTATGGGGCTTGCGAGCCTGCTGTTAGTATCCACATTACAAACTTCTTTTGCGGCATGCCCCGTTGGGTCGGGTTCGTGCCCAATCCAGCAGACCGTGCTGCCCAGCGGTACTCAGGTTACCTTCCCGGCAGGCATAACCGACTTCGCGAACCACCAGGCTACTGCCTGCCGGGA
>CAZXUP010000182.1:0-5982 GCA_964643815.1 uncultured Vampirovibrionales bacterium | reverse complement strand
CGGGTATGTCCACCCAATGCATCGCCACCACGGATCACGCCACGCGGGGGGCGTCCCCCATTCAGCGGCGCAAAATCTTCAAACGGATTAATGGCTGCGGGGACAGCCGTGCTGCGAAACACGCTGCCCGAAGCAGCAACATCCGTCGTCGCCGCGTTACGAATTGCAGCACCCACGATGGCGGTTTGCAAACGCTCTTTCGCAAACCCTGCGACATTTTTTGTCGGCTTCGCGGAAGCATCCTCTTTGACCACCTCACTTAAAAGCGCTTTCGGAGCTTCTTCCGTTGCGACGGCGGCAGCTCCACGCGGCAGTTTACCCAACACTTTTTCAGTCGATTCAGACAGCGTGGTGGAAATCGATTTCAAAAACGTCTCAATCGAGCGAAATGCCTGATCGACATCAGTGCTTTTCGGGGAAAGTTTCCTCTCCGCATAGGCAACGAGACCGAGTGCCGCAGCACCCGCCAACACCGCACCCAAAAGGCCGCCACCGATAATCCCGCCCAGAATGCTGGACGCAATGACTGTCCCGGCTTTGGCGGATTCTTTTGCAATTCTGGCAGTCCACAACACTCCCGGCGTCGAAAGCCGTTGTTGCAGGGACACTTCTTTTCTTTCTTGCGTGGTGGAAAACGTATCTGCCGCCAAAGCAAACCGCACAGGCACCGGATGGTACACACCCTGACGCGCCTTCAGGGAACGCAGACGCCCATGGGCCACCGACCCGGACGACATAAAAGGATTAATTGGTGAGGTAAGATCCTTCGACATCCACTATTCCCTTCAGAATCACTCTATCACTGAACAAAAACATATACCGCTTTGACTGGAATCTCATCAAAAGCGCCATACGCGAACAGACGCCAACCTCTCCCGCGCTAACTCTCTCTGATGAACTTAACAATATTTCATCATAAAAAAGCAGAAAGGCAAGAGGCAAATTGCAGGAATAGACAGGCTTAGACCGGTTTTAAAAATTTGTAAAATTAAAATAACATAACAAAGCTTCTTTACTTTTCCCTTGATGCATTGAGGCAATGTTGTGGCTAAAAAGACAATGGCATCATGGTTTTTAAGGCAATAATCAAAGCGCCTGCAAAGGGCAGCAAGGGTAACAGCATCAGCACCATTGCCAAAAACTGGTTCAGAACAGACTTTCCCAGCGAAAAACGTTGCACTTCGGCCACCGTAAAAATCATCAGGTGCACACTGTACAACATAAACAACAATTGCAGGATATCGACTCCTATCCCGGCTCCAAAAAGCGATGCCAGGAAAGCCAACATCGAACCAAACAACATCGGAACCATCGCCCACACGAGGGCCGCGCACAGTTCTTCAAAACGCGCTTGCCCCTTTAAGAAGGGTTTCCCCGTCATCCAGATCAGAAATGCCGTTGCATAGAGGCTAATGACAAACAGCACAAGATTCAGCAAGGTCGAAAGCACAATCCATTCTGCCCCTTGGGGCCAGGAAAGCAAACCTGCCAGCACCGCTGATGACAAAATGATTTCACGCTGATAAAAGCGGGGATTCCGGTTCACAATTGCGCGAACCGTCACACGCGGTTTCAGGCAGATGTCTCGTGACAACGCCAGAAAATCCGAAAACGCCGGATCAGGCTGGATATTTTGCTTCAGGCTCATGCTATTCCAGTTTACCCGGATGGCGACTATCTGGGGCAAGCAAATTTTGCTACGATAACCGGGCATAGACAGACTTGCGAAGTGAAGCTGATGCGTGAGCATGTGATACCGCCCCATCTCGATTTTCGGGGAAAAAACCTCGAAGGTGCGGATTACCAAAGCGCAAACCTGGCAGGCGCGCATATGGAAGCCGCCAACTTGGCGCAGGCCAATTTCTCCCATGCCAGTCTGGCAGAAGCGCAATTCAAACAGAGCAACTTGTATCAGGCCGATTTGAGCCAGGCAAACCTGCAGATGGCCAATTTGTCGGCGGCCATTTTGGAGGAGGCCACCCTGGAGGGCGCCGATCTTTCCAACAGCGTATTGAAAGGGGCCTATTGCCGCGGTGCGAATTTTCGGAATACAAAATTCTTCAACAGCATCCTCACCGGCGTTAATTTTTCCAATGCAGACCTAAGTGGCGCCGACCTGACGGGAGCCACCTTGTTTAACGCCTGCCTGAAGGGGGCCAATCTGATGAATGCCGACCTCAGCAGCGCCGATCTGGAAGGCAGCACGCTGATGGATGTGAATATGCGCGGCGCCAATCTGACACGCGCCTCCCTGACACACGAAGCCTACCTGATGGCCGCGCAAGGGAACATGCCAGAGCTGATCAATGTCGATCTGCGGCAATCCATTCTGGAAAGCACGCATTTTGAACTCGTCGATCTGAGCGAAAATGATTTCAGAGGCGTGAATTTGGAACACGCTATTCTGCAAGATGCAAAGTACAATTCGGAAACCTGCTTTCCAAGAGATTTCAATCCCCAAACACACAACATGATCCAAATCTGAAGCCTTGCACCTCATGGTGGTTTGCCTGATGCAGGGCAAAACTGTCTCATCTATTCGTATAATGATAGAACTTCATTCAAACTTTAGGAGCGCAAGCGCATGGCGGACCCGCAGCAAGCCGGAGAAAAAATTCGTAAAAGCGACGATGAATGGCGTCAACAACTAACGCCGGCGCAGTACCGCATTATGCGTGAGAAAGGAACCGAACGCGCCTTTACGGGAGAATACAACGACTTTAAAGGCGACGGTACGTTTGTATGCGCCGGTTGCGGGACATCGCTTTTCAGTTCGGAAGCCAAGTACAATTCAGGCTCCGGCTGGCCCAGTTTCTGGCAACCAGTGGATGAAAAGAGCATTGAGGAAGAACGCGATGTCAGCCATGGGATGATCCGCGTCGAAATTCACTGCGCACGCTGCGAAGCGCATTTGGGCCATGTGTTTGATGACGGCCCCGAACCCACCGGCCTGCGCTACTGCATCAACTCCGCCTCGCTGAAGTTCAAGAAATAGAATTTAAAGTTTGATCTTCAACTTGGCCGGATCGATATTATGCGCCTCCAGCCAGTCGTTGCGCGCCTTAAGTGCCTTGGCGCTATACGCCACCGCCTGGCGCAGGTTTCCCTTTTTCATTGCCGCCTGACCCAGCAGCATGTACGCCCCTGGATTCTCCTCGCTGATTTTCAGTGATTGCTCCCACAGCGCAACAGCGTTGTCAAAATTGCCTTCCGGGTTTCGCTCGGCCAACAAAAAGCCCAGATAATTCATCGCCATACAATCAGTCGGATCAATCGTCAGCAAGTGTCGAAACGCTTGCTCCGACTGGTCAAAATACGCTTCCGGCGGCTGGGGTGATGTTTTAATATAGCGATGCGCAACGGCGTAACCACGCATATAGTAACCAAATCCCAGACGATAGAGCAACAGCGGATCGTTTGGATTTTTAGCCCGCATGGCTTCGTATTCCGCAATCTTGCGATCAAACACGGCAAAGCCTTCGGGGTGTTTGCGGGCAATGCGCTTGGATTTTTCCAGTGCCTCCAGCGCACGCTCGACATAGGGCGTGCGGCTATACGCCACCGCCAGCAAAAAATACGCTTCGGGATCTTCCGGTGTTTCTTTCACTTGCGCTTCTGCCGCTTCAATGTCATCCGTCAGCGCATACGTGTTTTGCGAGACACCACCCATTAAGGGCTTGAGATTGCCGGGCAGTTTGAGTGGTTCTTCTGCCTGCGCCAAGCCCATCGTCAACGCCAGAGATAACACGATCCATTTATACATGAGGTTCGCTCGATTGCTTGAGTTTATTATAACGGGAGAATATCACTGTATAATAATCGCGGAAGCACAAGGGTTTAAAAATATAATGACACTGTTTGCTACCTGTAAATGGATTCCCGCTTTCGCGGGAATGACACACGGCTTCGCACAAGCACAATCTAACGCCAGCTTGCTGGCTGCTTTCGTGGGAATGACAGTTTCGCACCCATTCATCAGGGTGCGAATCAAGCAAATTGGATTTTGCGCCATTTTGGTGCTGTCCTTGCAAATACTTCCCGGCTTTGCCGAGCAGCCTGCTTATCCTGAACTTAAAACCGCCTCCAGGTTCAGCCGGACGTTTCAGATGCTGACCGGCTTCACCCCGGTTTCAGGTTGGGTGGCCAACCGGGTTTTAAAACACGAGCTTGCCGAACACGTCGAAGGGAATTTGCATTCCAGGCTCAAACTGTTTAGCGGAACCGATTTACTGGGCCGCAAGGTTAAAAACATCTCGATTTCCGGCAAGAGCGTGCTGGTGGATGACATGATCCCACTCAGCCAGTTTCGGTTTGAAAACCAAAGCGACATGCCGCTCTATGTCTCCAAAGATCGCCGTCCCATTTTGCTGCGCCCCGTCGTGTTTAAAGTATCCGCCGTGATGACGGAAGCCGATATCAACCACATGCTGCACAGCGAAAAGGGCCGCAAGATGCTGACCGCCATGCGCGTGACCGTGCCGCCGTTTGGCCGCCACGAGTTTGACGCACTGGAGCCCAGCGTGGATATCAACGGAGATCGGCTGGTCATTCAAACGTTGATGAACATTCATGAGGCGCCGAAAGAAAACGCGCTGCCGCTCACCGTCAGCGGGCGCATCACGCCGGATCAGTCCCGCCTGGCGCTCTCGGACTTGGAGTTGAAGATTGAGGGTGTGGGCGATACGGAAGAAATCGCGCAGCTCATTGAAGATTACTTCAGCGAGCTGGTGGACTTTAAAAAGATCAAGATTGATCGTCATCGGGTGAACGTGGTGTTTGAGAAAACGGAACTGGAAGACAACCAACTGAACCTCACCGCCACCCTCACCGTCACACCCGAAACCAAAGCTTTGAAAAAATACCTGTCTAAATAGACGACTTATTTTAATCGCCTTTAATCGCCGTGTCAGGACGAGGCTTGTATGTGATTTCCCCGGTATCCAGGTTGCAGTACACCATCATCCCTTGGGGCGTCTTCTGTTTAGCCTCCAAACATTCGATCTCGGCAAACTGCCGATGCCGGGACTGATTCTGCTGGAGCACTTGCCGGATAGTCCTGATATATCCCGCATTCAGCCCCATAAAGATAAGAAGTACCAAAGGCCACGTCCGACGTTTGTCAGTTCCAAACTTAAGCGGTTGCGAAGTGTTTTCAGACAAACGTACACGACGGGATGCCTCATCAGGCGTTTTATAAGTGCGGGTTCCGGGGCTTACAGTCATCCCAGAGCGATTAATGGAAGAAAGCATTTTCAATAAAGCCTAAAATCCCGGCGGAAACTTGTTGCCTTTGCCAAACAAGCCGGGAGGCATTTTGGGGAAGCCCGAAGGCATCCCGCCACCCGGAGGCATCCCGGGGAAACCACCCGGCATATTGGGCATGCCTGGCATTCCGGGCATTTTTGGCATGCCGTCTTTTTTCTTTTTCTTCATGCTACGCGGCATCTTCAACCCGGCCACCCCAGTACCCGACGCCTCTTTTTTCGCATCATCGCCCATCCGGGTGAACTGTTTCATGATCATCTTCATCTGTTCAAACTGAACGAGAAACTGCTTGATCTCTTCGTCTTTCATACCGCAACCCCTGGCGATGCGCTTGCGGCGGCTTTCGGTGATCGTTTCCGGGTTCTGGCGTTCGGCGCGCGTCATACTGTTGTACATCGACTCCACGCGCTTCAACTGTTCTTCGCCCCCATGCGAAATCATCTCGCGCATGTCTTTCGTCAGCCCCGGAATCGGCAGCATGCCCAAGATTTGATCCATCGAACCCAGCATCTTCATCTGCTTCTGGATTTTCATGAAGTCATCCAGTGAGAACGACTGCTTGCGCATCTTCTCTTCCATCCGCCTGGTCTCTTCGATATCAAAGGCTTCCTGCGCCTTTTCAACCAGAGACAGCACATCGCCCATCCCGAGAATGCGGGTCGCCATGCGTTCGGGATGAAACACTTCCAGGCCGGTGAGTTTTTCACTGGTGCCCAT
>CAZXUP010000181.1:0-6010 GCA_964643815.1 uncultured Vampirovibrionales bacterium | reverse complement strand
GTTGACGGAAACCGAGGTTTTGCCCACGCCGCCTTTGCCGCTGGAAATGGCGATGACGTTTTTGATGTTGGGCAGCAATTGCTTGGGGGCCACCGGCGCTAGCGGGCGATCCGCCGGACGCTGGAACGGTTTGACCGCCGCCGGGGTTTTGAGCGAAATGCCAACCGTAATGTTTTTCACGTCATCCAGCGTTTCAATGGCTTCGCGAACGGCGGCAAAGAGTTTGTCGCGATGGGGATAGGCGGTAGAGGGCAGAACCAGGTCTACCTTCACGTTGCCGTCGCAAACGGCCACGGTGTCCACCATGTTCAACTCCACCAGATTTTTCTGCTGGTCGGGTTCCATAACCCCGGAGATGGCCTGGAGTACTGTATCGTGCGTGGCTTCGCTCATGGTTCCGTTCCTTCCGTTTCCGTTCAATCTTATCCGTTGCTCAGGGTCGCATCCTCAGACGTGAAGACGCGAGGGCCGTTCCATTCGGCCATCCCGGCCGCCAATTGAGAAACCTGTTTGAACCCCTTGTGTATCAGGTAGTGGGCGGCATCGGCGCTGCGGATGCCATGCTCGCAAATCGTCACCGTCTTGCGTGCCGGGTCCAGGGTGGAGAGCAAGTCCGGCAGCTGGTAAATCGGCAACAGGCGGGCGCCGGGGATATGCCCCAGCGTAAAATACTCTTCCGGCGTCCGAACGTCCAGCAGCAACAGCTCCGGCTCTGCGGCCATCAGCTGGGTCAATGCTTCGTTGTTCAGGTTGGTGACGCTCATTGGGGGTCCTTTTTAATCCAGATATAAATTAACACAAAAAAATGAGCATTATTGTCATTCCAGTCGGAGATAAACTCCGGCGGGAATCCAGCGCCATGATTGAGATGATGACCCTATCTAAGGCGAACTGGTTGGCCTAAACGTTATAGATGCCGGTTTTGTACTGTCCCAGAGACTGGGCAATGGCTTCTACCGTCTGTTCCAGTCCTTGGCGAAAGCTATAGCGAGGTTCCCAGTCCAGCAACGACTTCGCCTTCTCGATATTGGCCAGCAGCAGGCCCACTTCGCTCTTCTCGGGGCGAATCCGCTGCTCGTCCGTCATCACCGGAATGTCCGGCTGGCCCATAATCTCCAGAATCAGCTTCAGCGTATCCCCGATGCTTTGCGTCTGGCCCGAGCCGACGTTAATCACTTCGCCCACGCTGTTCTCGCATTCAGCCACCCGGATAAAGCCTTGGGCGGTGTCTTTCACGAACGTAAAATCCCGCAGTGGCGTCAGAGAACCGACGCGAATCGGCTCTTTGGTTTTCTCGTAAGCCAATGCCTGGCTGATAATGGTCGGGATAATCGCCCGGGCGGATTGCCGGGGGCCAAACGTATTGAAGGGGCGAATGGTGGCTACCGGCAGATCGAACGAGAGATAGTAGCTTTCCGCCATTTTGTCCGCCCCGATTTTGCTGGCTGAATAGGGCGATTGTCCCTGCATCGGGTGGGCTTCGTCAATGGGGGTATAACGGGCGGTTCCGTAGGTTTCGCTAGTGGAGGTATGCACCAGCTTTTCCACGCCCTCGGCGCGGCAGGCTTCCAGCACGTTGAGGGTGCCCTGGATGTTGACGTTGACGTAGTGTTGCGGCGCGATGTACGAATACGGAATGCCGATGAGCGCCGCCAGATGAAAGACCGTCTGGCAGCCTTCGACGGCCTTGCGCACGAAAAACGGATCGGTAATATCGCCCGGCAAAATCTCAATGGCGTTTTGAATTTTTGGGTCGAGGCTCTCGATATTGCCCCAGTCGTTGCGGGAGTTGTATTTAATCAGAGCACGCACCTGGGCGCCTTTTTCAACCAGTGCTTCCACCAGGTGGCTGCCGATAAAACCACCGGCGCCCGTCACCAAGACTGTTTGTTTGCCAAGATCCATGATGTGCCAAACTCCTTATGAAATCGCTGCGGCGGAGGGCAACTGTGTCCGCCAATAATTCAATTCACGCTTTAAACCTTCTTCGAGAGATATTTTCGGTTCCCAGCCTGTGGCATTTCGAATTTTTGAAATATCGGCCCAGCTAATGTCTTCTTTCTGGAGGCCTTGTATTTGCACGTCCAGGCGTTGCCGCTCATCGGGCGTCAGTCGGGTCAGTTCCAGGAGAATATCCAGAACCGTGCCTACCGGCGTGCTGTGTCCGGAGGCGATATTATAAATCTGTCCGTTGTGTTGTGTCTGCTCTGCAAGGCGTAGCAAGGCATCCACCACATCATCGATATGCACGAAATCGCGCCAGCTTTTCAGGTTGTGCACCCGCACTTCAGACGTTTTGGGAGATTCTGTCTTGAATTGGGCCTCAATCTGGGCTATCTGACGGGCCATGGCGGCAATCACCAGATAAGGCTCGGTTTCGCCGTAGACATTAAACACGCGCGCAATCGTCAGCGGTAAATCGTGGCGTTGGGCAAACAGTTGGGCCATTTGAGTCTGCGCCAGCTTGGCAATGCCGTATTCGCCCGCCGGAAGGCAGATTGCCGCTTCGTCCACGGTTTCGTCCCGCAGTCCGTATTCGGCGGCGGACCCGATGACGATGATTTTTGAGCGTAGCCCGGCATCCAGTAGGGCTTGCAAAAGCCGCCGGGTGCCTTCGGCATGCACGTTCAAATGGGTTTTAAACGGCGCCTTGGAATCCGTTCCCACGGCGTGAAAAATCACCTCCGGCTTGATTTCTGCCAGCCATCCCCGCAGGTCGGCTTCCAACAGGTCTCCGGCCAAAAAGCGTTCTGGTGGCAACACATGGTTGTTGCTTCGGTTGAAGCCGAAAACGGTTGTATCCCGTGTTTTCAGCAAACGTTGCACCAGATGGCGGCCAATATAGCCTGTGCTGCCGGTTACCAAAACGCGTTGTGTCATCAGCGTTTTGCCTCGATTTTGTCGGGCAGCAGTTCGTCACGCATTTTTTGAAAGTCGGCCACGGCGGTTTCGTAGTCGTCCACCCGACCGATATCCAGCCAATAGCCGTTAAACGGATAGGCTTGCACCACTTGTTCTTCGCGGATCAGGGTCCGCATCAACTGATCGAAACCGAAAAACGTCTGCTCCGGGATAAATTCGCGAACCCGGCGATTAAACACGTAAATCCCCATGCTCACCGAGTGTTCCAGCATCGGCTTTTCGATGAAATTCTGAATCCGGTGGGTTTCGCCGTCAAATTCCAAAACGCCAAAATCGATTTTGGATGTGCGGCGGTGGACGGCAATTGTGGCCAGGGCCGGATTGGCTTGTTGATTTGTCGCGGACCGGTGAAACTCAAACAGGCCGCGATAGTCGATATTGGAGACGATGTCGGCGTTCATCACCAGAAAGTCATCCGGCAGATCGGCCAGTGTCTTCAGCGGCCCGGCAGTCCCGAGGGGTTGTTCTTCGCGGGCATAGGTAAGCGAAACGCCCCACTGGCGTCCATCGCCGAAGTAGGCCTCAATCAACGCGCTTAAGTGGCCCACGGCCAAGGTTAGTTCGGTAAAGCCGTTTGCTTTTAGCTGGCGAATGACCAATTCCAGTACGGGCATTTCCTCTAACGGCACCAGGGCTTTCGGAAACAGCGTGGTATAGGGCTTCAGCCGGGTGCCTTGCCCGCCCGCCAGAATGATGGCTCGGTTTGTTGCAGAGGAGCTTTTCATAAAGAAGCTTTTGGAAAGGATTAGACGATTGGGGCTTTCCTGGTGCGCTCCTCAGAGTGTATCATAAATGGGCACAAGTACCTGTCACGAACGTCCTTGTGTCGAAGGGTGACTATCCCCTGGGTTGAATGAGTAGAGATCCTCTGAAGTTCGCATATTTACACGTATCTGATTGTATATATAATATATTGACAGTCGAGGAAATATTAGCGGAGTTCGGAAATCAGAGGTTATAGTTGGTGGTGCTGGATTTTTTGCTTCAGCTTTTTAATACGGAAGGCTTTCCACCGCGTTGGCTGTGCGGTACCGGATGGTTGCCGTTTACCGGCTGGTTCATGATTGTCTCCGATCTGATGATTTTTGGGGCCTATAGCAGTATTCCGCTTTTGTTGCTGTATTTTGTCAACAAAAGAAAAGACATGGTTTTCCCAAAAATCTTCTGGCTGTTTGCCGCCTTTATTTTCGCCTGCGGGGTGTCTCACTTGCTGGATGCCATGATGTTCTGGTGGCCGGCTTACCGTTTAAACGCCCTCGAAAAATTCGCCACCGGTCTCATTTCCTGGACAACCGTTGCCGCGCTGATTCCGATTGTGCCTCAAGCGCTGGCGCTCAAAAGCCCGGCTGAATTGGAGAAAGAAATTGCGGAGCGTCGCGCCGCCGAAGACAAGCTCAAAAGCTTGAACGAAAACCTGGAACGTATTGTTGCCGAGCGGACCCAGGAATTGAGCGAGAAAGCCTGGCAACTGGAAACAGTCAACAAAGAGCTGGAGGCGTTCAGCTATACGGTGTCTCACGACTTGAAGGCCCCTGTCCGGAAAATTGAGCAGTTTAACGGCTTGATTCAAGCCCAGTATGCCGAGCAGGTCAATGACGAAATGAAAGAATACCTGGGCCGCATTAGCGCCAACACCAACCAGATGATCACCCTGATTGATGATTTGCTGACGTTTTCCCGGGTCACCAATAGTGCGCTGAACCGGGAGCAGCTCGACTTAAGCCGGATTGCCCGGCAGATTGGCGACGGACTGCGGGAGCATGAGCCGGAACGCAAGATTGAAATAACGATTCAGGATGGCTTGAATGCGGTTGGCGACCCCTCCCTGCTGCAAGCGGTTTTGCAAAACCTGCTGGAAAACGCCGTCAAATATACATCGTTAAAAGAGCACGCCAAAATCGAATTTGGCGAAATGGATCAAAATGGGAAACGGGTCTATTTTGTTCGGGATAACGGCGTGGGCTTTGACATGAAAGACGCCCGTCGCCTGTTCAAGCCGTTTCAGCGTTTGCATGATGTCAGTATTTTTCCGGGCACAGGCATTGGCCTGGCCAACATTCAGCGCATCATTTCGCGTCATGGCGGGCGGGTTTGGGCCGAAGGCACGCCGGATGAAGGCGCGACATTCTACTTTACCCTGCCCGAGTTCAGGGGTATCCCTGATGAGTCTGGCACGATGCGGTTTATTAGCCCATCTTCCAGTCTGAAAGCCCCGTATATTTAGGACAAGGCGGCTCTAGGAAGAGGCGAGGCGAATCGTCTCGCGCAGTTTTTGTAAGCGAACGCGGGCGGCTTGTAACGTCTCCGGCTTTTTGCTGAAGCAGAAACGCACAAACTTGTGCTCCAGTTCCGGCTTGCTGAAGAAGCTGGAACCCGGCACGACGGCGATGCCGATGTCCTTCACCAGGTAATGCGTGAACTCGACATCGGTTTTGTAGCCGAAGTCGGAGACATCGCTGAACACGTAGTACGCGCCTTGCGGGCGGAAGTACTTGATGCCCGCTTCATCCAGCACCGACAGCATCGTCGTGCGTTTCTCGTTGTAGCTGCGCGCCAGGTCGTCATAGTAGCTTTGCGGCAGTTGCATCGCGGCAATCCCCGCCCGTTGCAGCGGTGCGGCGGCGCCCACGGTCAAAAAGTCGTGCATCTTGCGCACGGCGTTGGTGATGTCTTCCGGCGCGATGACGATGCCGACCCGCCAGCCGGTGACGCTGTAGGTTTTGGACAAGCCGTTGATGGTGACGGTCAGGTCTTCCATCCCCGGAATGCTGGCCATGGCGACATGCTGATGCTGATCGTAGAGAATGTGCTCATAAATTTCATCGGTAAAGGCCAGGACGTTCCATTTTTGGCAGTACTTGGCGATAATTTCCAGCTCTTCGCGGCTGAATACCTTGCCCGTGGGGTTGTGCGGCGTGTTGATGATGATGGCGCGGGTTTTTTCGTTAAACGCGGCGGCCAGTTCGGCTTCATCAAAGCGCCACTCCGGCGGATGCAATGTTACATAACGCGGCACGGCCCCGGCGATAATTGCATCCGGCCCGTAGTTCTCGTAATACGGCTCAAACACAATCACTTCGTCGCCCGG
>CAZXUP010000180.1:0-6077 GCA_964643815.1 uncultured Vampirovibrionales bacterium | reverse complement strand
GTGGTTTGCCTAAAGATTTCTGCTTGGCGGTCGATTGATAATATCTGGGCTGATTCAGTTTGAGGAAGAATAGAATGAATGGCATGAAACTAAGACGGCGGGCTGATTTGACGGCATCGATAGAGCCTACCCCCCCCCCCCCGAGCCGGATTCGACGGTTTAAATGCGCCCATAGCCCCTCCCATGGCTTCACATTAGCCGAATTACTGATTGCCCTGATGATTTTGGGGGTAATCGCTGTGTTCACCATTCCCAAGGTGCTGCAAGTTCAGCAAGAGAGTAAGTTTAAATCAATTGGCAAAGAGGCGGCAGCGACTTATTCTGCTGCTTATATCGCATATAAACAGCAAAACACGCCCATCGCGACAACGGATCCCAGAGCCCTGATTCCCTATATCAATTACGTTCAGTATGATACAAGCTCTACTGTTGACTCGGTGCAGACTTTGGGATCTCTGACGTGCAGTTCAACCAATCCCTGTTTGCGTATGCATAACGGGGCCGTGTTATTTGTAGAGGGGGCTACAAGTTTTGGTGGCACCAACCCTAATAATATGGTGTGGGTTTGTGTTGATCCGGACGGCCAGTATAGCGGGACGACAAACGGTCCTGGAAAAGCGCTTCAGTTTGGGCTCTATTATTCAGGCCGCATTACCACGCGGGGAACATTACACCCCAATTCGTTTAACAGTGGCGGTGGACCAGTCGCTGCTGTTCCCGTGTATGATCCTCCCTGGTTCAGTTGGGATTGAAGCCGAAATGAAACGGTTAAATCCTTGACCGTTTCAAGCGGTAGACGATGGACTCTTGATGTTTAGGCAGCTTGCCTAACACTTCAATCTGCGTGTCAATTCCGTAGGTGGTGCGCATAAACGTTTGCACCAGCGGAAAATGGATTTTCTTGGTAATCAGGTATGCGTTGGGATTATTGACCATCCACGGCAGAATTTCGGAGCCATGCGATAGTTTAAATTGCTGTAAACGCTGGTAAAACGCGGGCGAAAACACCAGCCAGCCAGGGCCGATATCGGATACGCTAAGCGGATGCACTTTCAACGGATCTTGCCACTGGGAAAAAATAACATTGGCGCTGCGCAATACATAGCCGTTTTGCGTCAATTGATTTAAATACGCTTCGTCTTGAGCGTAGGCCCGAATTTTTTTGTCCATTTTTCGGACCTGATACAGCGTACTGCCGCAGGCAATCAGCAGAGCAACCAAAGCAACGCCCATCAATGCTTTGACGTGATGCAACTGTATCCTCTCGCGTAGCTTGTTTAACTCAAAACCAGGTAATATCAACAGGGCAAGCGCGCTGATGTAAAACAACGGATAGCCGATACGCTCGGGAAAGCGCAGAAAGTAGAACATCAAAAAACTGCCGCCGATAAAATACACCAGACTGCCCACCACAAAAAAAGCGTTTCGCTGGGACACGGCGACACCCAGCATCAGCACAACGCACCCGGCCAGCAGCAAACTCAAATTGCGTTGATGATACCAGACGTCTTTGAAGTAGGCATTCACTTTGCGTGTTAGCTGGGCAGGTGCGAACAACTGCTGGGCTGCTTCTGCAAACATGCCGGGTGTGTCGCCTCCGGCTTGTTTGAGCTTGGCTGTGGAAAATGTGTGATCATCCACAAACAGAAAGTGCCGCAGCATCGCCAGCTCGATATGGGTCCACTGGGCTTGTTTCAAGCTGTCGCTGTTGCCGCCTTGCTTGGAAAAACTGGGCGTGCGTTTGTTCCGTCGGCGTGGTTTGCGGGAAAAACCGTTCGGCGCTGATGGTTAACAGCAGTGGCAATACAAACATTGGCAGAACCCGCACGACGGTTTTGAGCGCAGGCTTGGTTTGCCATAAGGTCCAACCGATGGCAGGCAGCAAAAACAGGAGCGCGCCGGATGCGCCTTCAAAGCGCGATGCCCAGCCCAATGCCAGTAGTACGCCATAGAAAAATATTTTTCCACGGGAAACAGGAGCTGTTTGTAATTCGTTCAAGAGACTAATAATCGCTAGCCCACACAGAAGAAGAGATGTATAAGAGAAAGTAATTTGCGTTGAAAGATTCAGAAACACCAATCCGAAGGCAATAGCCAAAACCCAGAAAAGCCATTTGCCAGCGGTTTTGATCCACAATAGCCGAAACGTCAGCCCCAGGCAGATCCAAAGCATGAGATAGTGATACCAGGCGTACCAAGCAATATCGGGCTGAAGTTGATACAGGCGGATGAATTGTTCTCCCAAAATCGAGCTGAAGAAAGGCGGATGCCAACCGTTTTCAAGCAGATAGACCATGCCCACATCGTCGTTTTCCGAAAAAGCGCGCGGAAAAAACAACAGTATGATTGCCATGAGCAACAGAGCCAATGCAAAGGGGAAAACCTGCTTCAGCCGATCGTTTTTTTGAAAATGTTTTTCCATATGGATGCCATTAAAACATCTGTTTAAAACACATGAATGCGTGGGGTTCGCATCAGCGCTTCAAGCTTGTCCCGCCGAAGGGCCAACTCTTCCTGAACAACCGTATGTCCTACCAACACGGCAAGATAATCCGCGCCTTTCACAGCCTCGTCGAGCGTCTGATCCTTATATTCTTCCAACAGCGGATCGTAGGTGACAATATCCAACCCTTTTTCCTGCAAAATTTCCACGATACGCTGGGCCGGGCTTTCGCGGGTGTCTCCGACATCCGGCTTGTAAGACAATCCGACCAGGCAAATGCGAGGTTTCTCAAGATCGGCGACTTCGGCCAGAATTTTCTGCACCGTGTACTCCGGCATCCGATCGTTTACGCGGCGTGAGGTGGCAATCAACTGCGTCAGTTCCGGTAGTTGCTCCACAAAAAACCAGGGATCGACCGCGATGCAGTGTCCACCGACGCCGATGCCGGGTTTTAGCAGATTGACGCGCGGGTGCATGTTAATGAGTTCGCGCGCAATCTTCATATCCACGCCATGCACATCGGCCAGCACACTGAGTTCGTTGGCGAGTGCAATATTCACATCGCGATAGGTGTTTTCCGCCAGCTTGCAAAATTCAGCGGTAATATCATCCGATGTATAAATTTCGCCCTTCATTACCCGCGCCAACAGTGCCTGTCCGACAACGGCTGATTCCGGCGTGATGCCGCCCACAATGCGATGGTTGTGAACCAGTTCATGGATGGTGTTGCCGGGCAAAATCCGCTCGGGTGAAAAGCAGAGAAAAATATCTTCGCCGACCTTCAAGCCGGTGGCCTGTTCGATCATTGGTTTCAGGATATTTCGGGTGGTGCCGGGTGGAACGGTCGATTCTAAAATGACCAGATTGTTTTTACGCAACACAGGCAAAATCGTTTCGGTTGCGGCGCGTACCATCGAGAGATCGCAGGTTTTTTCCGTCGGATGAACCGGTGTCGGGACGGTAATCAAAAACACGTCGGCTAGGCCCGGTTGCTTGTCGGCCTTAAATGTTCCTTTGTTCCGAACCGGTTCCCACCACTCGGCCAGTTCCGGGTAAATTTCGCTGACGCGGGATTCGGCAATGTTTTTCAGTACCTGTTCGCTGACATCGACACCTTGCACGTTAAAATCGTTCAGCGCAAACAGCAGCGCCGTGGGTAAGCCCACGTAGCCCAAGCCGACCACGCAGATGTTTTTATAGCGCAAAGCCACCGTGTCCAATGTATTTTCCGCACCGGCGTCAGCCAAGGCTTGTCCGGCGGGGGCAAGGTTCTTATCGAGAATGCTCACAGAGGTACCCGAAAAATGACTCTAAAATCAACGTCCCCACTATTATAAGCCGAACGCGGCTCAGGCGATAGGTGGGGCCGACGGCTGTTTGGGCTTTGAGCGCCCCATCCACTGGGCCAGGCCGTTATACAGTGCCGTCAGGTCTTTGGCGGTGGTTGGCCAGTTATAACGGCTGGCCACGGCATTATACCCGTTCACGGCAAGCTCCCTGCGGAGATTGGGCTGGTAATACAGCTCGCGGATGCGGTCGGCCAGCGCCTGGGCATTGTCGGATTCAAACACCAGGCCGCCCTGGCTGGTGTCGATGTAGCGCTTCAGCGGGACGGCATCGCTGGCGATGACCGGTTTTTTGAAAAGATGATAGAGATAGATTTTGTTCGGAAACGTCGCGTTGGTATGGTCGTTGGCCAGGTGCGGGCACAGGCAGATGTCGCTGGCTTCGATGTAGGAGGCAAATTCGGTTTCATCCAGCCAGCCGGTAAAATGCACCCGGTCTTGCAGGCCGGCGCGCTGAATCAACGGCTCCAGCTTCTCGCGATACGGCTCCCGGATGGCTCCGGCTCCGACAAAATGCAGCTCGGGCAGCTCGTCCCGCAGGATTGCCATGGCGTTGATGAGCGTCTGGATGCCCCGGTGGTTGTCGTTGATATGGCCGACATAGCACAGCAGGAAGTTGGACTTGAATTGGCGGACAATCTCCTGGTTGATGGTTGCCGCCTGAAATTTTTCGGTATCCACGGTATTTTCCAGCACCAGCACTTTTTGTGCCGGAAGGCCTTTCAATAGCAGGCGCTCCTTGGCTTCATCGGTCACCGTAATCACATGGGTGGCCCGGTGGATGCTATCGGCTTCAATGGCTTCCCAGCGCTTGCGTTGTTCCTGGCCGCGCTTTGGGTTGTTTCGACCCTTCATCATCTGCATCAGGGCGGGGTAGTTTTCGTGCAGGTCGGCTACCAACGGAATCCGATGGCGCTCGGTGACGCTTAGGCCGGTTTGAACCAAGCGCAGGTCGTGGACATGCAGGATATGAATGTCATAGCTGGATACAAAGCGCTGAATGAGTGTATGCCAGGCGGTATCGATGTTTTTGAAGTGGTGGAAATAGTTGCGGATGGGGCTTTGGTAGGGTAAACGAGTCTGGATGCCCAGCAGGGGCACTTCCCAGGTGACGGCGTTGGGGTTGACCCGGTGGATGTAAAACCCCCGGTAAAACTCGTCTCTTAGCGTATCTTCGGGCCGCAGGGCACACAGCAGATGGACTTCAAACCCCGCTTCGGCCAGGGCCACGGCTTCGCGTTCCACGCGCGCATCCGGCGGAAAAGGCTGGTCCAGCACCATGCCCACCCGGATTTTGGGGGCGGAATCCTCTAATACAACTGATGGCGGGCGATCACTGACTGATAGCATTTATCCAGCGTCCTGATTTGCTCCTCAATGTTAAACCGTTCGCAAACCATTCGTCTAGCGTTTTGTCGAATTGTTTCCAGCTTCCAGAAGGCAACCATGAGTTCTTCGAGCAGTCCGACGAGGGTTGGGATATCTCCCGGTGCGTACAGGAAGCCGGTGACGCCGGTTTCGATGATTTCCGGGATGCCGCCCGAGGCGGCGCCGATACAGGGGACGCCCCGGAGCATGGATTCAATGACGACCCGGCCAAACGGTTCGTTCCGCGAAGGGACTACCAATACATCCACACTTTCGTAAACAGGCATCAAATCCTGCTGGTAGCCCAGCAAATGGACGGACTGGCTCAGCCCTGCCTCGTAAATGGCATCCAAAATGCGGGCTTTGTAGGCCTCATCCACAAAATCGCCCGCCACCAAAACCTCCGGGCGAATGTCCCGGTCTTTCAGCATCGCCAAGGCGTCCACCAGGTCATGAAACCCCTTGCCCTCCGATAAGCGGCCAATATAGCCGATTCGAAAGGATTTGGAGTCTGGCAGGCGTAAGGCGCGTAGCGATAGCGAGCGCAAAATCAGATGCTGGGGATCGGACAATGGGGGCAGCCCGGCTTCGCCGTTTCCGCCATCAAGTTCCAGTGCGTTATGCAGCACATGGTATTTATCCGGGTCCTGTTCGAGATAGGGGCCAAATTGCGCCCGGACGGCCTCCGAGATGCAAATCACCTCGTCCGAGAGATGATCGATGAGCCAACGGCTCAGTTTTCGGCCCAGCACCATATGAAATTTCGGGCTGGGTTCCATAAACAATTCGCGAATGTGCCAGATATGGGGGATTCCTGCCATCGCCGCAGCCAGCGCGCCTTCCAAAGAGACGGTTGAATTGGTGTGAACCACGTTTATTTTTTCGCGCCGGATGGTATTAAACAGATGTAAGGTTCTTGG
>CAZXUP010000179.1:0-6086 GCA_964643815.1 uncultured Vampirovibrionales bacterium | reverse complement strand
CTACGGGGTTAGCATGGTGGGCATCGGCGCCCACGTTCCGCCACGCTGCATCACCAACGATGATATTGCCACCCTGGTCGATACCTCTGATGACTGGATTGTGACCCGGACCGGCATCCGTTCCCGCCATGTTGTCAGCGGTGATGAGAGTGTGGCCGACTTGGCGATTGGGGCCGCAAAACAAGCCCTGGCCAGCGCCGGGATGGATGGTTCTGAAATTGAACTGATTATTGTGGCCTCTTCCACACCCGATACGATTTATCCGGCAGTGGCCTGCCAGGTGCAAACAGCCATTGGCGCTACCAATGCAGCCGGGTTTGATATGGCGCTTGCCTGTTCGGGCTTTGTCTATGGCTTGGTGATTGCCCAGCAGTTTTTGAGAACCGGCATGCATAAAACCGCCCTGGTGATTGGCGCGGACATTCATTCACGCTTTACCAACTGGCACGATCGCAATACCTGCATTTTGTTTGGCGATGGGGCTGGTGCGGCGATTTTAAAAGCGGAACCCGGAGCCGCGGATAACTTTCTGGCGGTCGATTTGCATCTGGACGGCAGCAAAGGGATGGAACTGACGCTGTACAGTCAGGCCGAAAACTGCCCGCTGGTGGAACCCAAGACGCCGGTGAACGAATATGTGTACATGAATGGCCGCGAAGTTTTTAAATTTGCGGTGGGTGTGGTGCCCAAGTCGATTCAGCACGCATTGGATCGTTCCGGCCTGTCAATTGAAAATGTGGATCACGTGGTGTTGCACCAAGCCAACATTCGCATCATGCAAGCGATGTCGGAGAAGCTGAATATCCCCGAAGAGCGTTTGATTGTGAATCTGGATCGCTATGGCAACACGTCGGCAGCGTCTATTCCGATTGCACTGAACGAAGCTGTTTTGGCGGGTCGCGTCAAACCGGGCGAGATTTTGGTGATGTGCGGCTTTGGCGCCGGTTTGGCCTGGGGCACAACCATTATGCGCTGGACGGCGGTTGATCAGCGGTTGCCGGACGATTTGAAAGCAAAAATGAACCAGAAGCTTGAAGCCATGAAGCCGCTGGAACTGGCGGCGCACTAGGGTTTTTACGAAAAGCTAGGCTTGTACGAAAGGGTTATTATGAGCAGTGACCGTATCCAGAAAGTTGCTTTTGTGTTTCCGGGGCAGGGTTCCCAAAGTGTTGGGATGGGCCGCGATTTCAACGAACTGCCGGTTGGCCGAAACGTGTATGAAACATTTGATCGCATTGTAACAGCCAACCCGGGCGCATCCAACCTGAGCCAGGTCTGTTTTGAAGGGCCGGAAGAGGAATTGCGTCGCACGCTCTACACGCAACCGGCTATCCTGGCGACCTCCATTGCGGCGTTGGAACTGTTTCGTGAAAAATGCAATTTGCAGCCTGTGCTGGCTGCCGGGCATAGCCTGGGCGAGTATGGCGCGTTGTATGCCGCCGGGGTGATTTCGCTGGAGACGGCTGCCGAGCTGGTGAAACGTCGTTCCGAACTGATGGAAAGCGCACCCAAGGGGGCGATGAGCGCCGTGTTGGGTTTGGATGGACGCACGGTTGAAGACCTGATTGACGCATACCGCAAGGAATACCATCAGGTGATTACGGTGGCCAACTACAACACGGATAACCAGGTGGTGATTTCCGGTGCGCCGGAGGCCGTGAACGCGATTGGCGAGATTTTGAAGCAGGCGGGCGCCAAGCGGGTGCTGCCGTTGCCGGTGGGTGGCGCGTTCCACTCGCCGCTGATGAGTCCGGCGGCGGAGGCGTTTACCGCGTACTTGAGCGATTTTGAATTTAAAGACGCCCGTTTCCCGGTGATTACCAACGTGGATGCCAAAGAAACGCAAAAAGCGGACGAGTTCCGCAGCAAGTTGGGCATGCAAATCGACAGTTCCGTCCGTTGGACACAAACCATGGAGCGGATGATCGGCCTGGAGCATGTGGATGCCGTGATTGAGTTTGGCCCCGGCAAGGTGCTGACGGGTATGGTCAAGAAGATGTTCCCGGAGGTCAAGCTCTATAATGTGTTTGATGTGGCCTCGCTAGACGCAACCGCCGCAGAACTGGCAGGGTTGTGCGCAGTTTCCGTCTAACAGGTTCTGTTTAGAAAATTAGGTAAAAATTACGGTTTTTTAGCAAAGAAAGTACGACACTGATGAGCAATAAAGGTAAAGTGGCGATTGTCACGGGTGGTTCCCGCGGTATTGGCAAAGCAATTGTAATTGCGTTGGCCGAGGCCGGGTTTGATGTTGCGTTTAGTTATGCCGCCAACAAGGCAGCGGCTACCGAAGTGGAAAACACCGTCAAGGTCTTTGGTGGCCAGGTTCTGGCTATTCAGGCCAATGCGGCCAATCCGCTGGAAGCGCAAGCGTTGATTGACGAGGCGCACGCGAAATTTGGGCGTATCGATGCGCTCATCAATAATGCGGGCGTCACCAAAGACGGCCTGCTGATGCGGATGAGCGACGAGGATTGGGACAAGGTCATCAATACCAACCTGTCGGGCGCGTTTTACACCACGCGGGCGGCTTCGCGCATCATGCTCAAGCAGCGCTCGGGTTCGATCGTCAATATTTCCAGCGTGGTGGGCGTCTACGGCAATGCCGGACAATCCAACTATGCGGCCAGCAAGGCGGGGCTCATCGGCTTTACCAAGTCGATTGCCAAGGAGTTCGGCAGCCGCAGCGTGACGGCCAATGTGGTGGCCCCTGGGTTCATTGCGACCGATATGACGGAGAATGTGCCCAAAGATAAGCTACTGGAGCACATTCCGCTGGGTCGTTTGGGCGAACCCGAAGATATTGCCAAGACTGTTCTCTTTTTGGTAACATCTGGAGGTTATATCACCGGGCAGGTGATTCATGTTGACGGTGGGCTGGTTTTCTGAAGAAATAGCGCTCACTGCCATTGCAAAACCGGAAATATACAATAAGCTCTCTCACTCATTTAATTATTTTGGAGGCACAATCAATGGGCAATGCCACACAAACCGTTTTCGAACGCGTGAAAAAAGTCATCGTTGAGCAACTCAGCGTTGATGAATCCGAAGTAACCCCGACGGCCAACTTTACCCAGGACCTGGGTGCTGATTCGCTGGATACCGTTGAGTTGGTTATGGCGTTTGAAGAAGAGTTCGGCACCGAAATTCCGGATGAAGAAGCTGAAAAAATTCAAACCGTTCAGGACGCTGTCAGCTACATCGAAAAGCACCAGAGCTAGTTCTGGCGCTTTTCCCCTCTTCCCCATTTAAAAACGATAAGGCCCTAATTCTTCATCATGCCAAATAATGGAAAACGTCGCGTGGTTGTGACCGGCATGGGTGTTGTCACTCCGGTCGGCAATACGCTGGAAACCATGTGGAATAATCTGGTTCAAGGGAAATCCGGTATTGGTCCAAATACGCTGATTCCGGAGCACGAGCAGACCTGTAGGATTGCGGGCATCTGCACGGAATTTGTGCCGGAAAACTACATGGAGAAAAAAGAAGCGCGTCGGATGGATCGTTTTACCCAGTTGGGGATGGGCGCGGCCAAAATGGCATACGAAGACGCCGGTTTGTCGCCGGGCGTGGTAGACCCTTATCGTTTTGGCGTCGTGGTCAGCAGTGCGGCCGGTGGTTTGGGAACCATCGAAACGCAATTGCGCAATTCGCTGGATCGTGGCTTTAACAAGTGCAGCCCCTTCCTCGTGCCCATGATGATTTGCGATATCATTGCGGGCTGGATCGCGATCCAGTACGGCGCCAAAGGGCCGAACCAATCGGTCGTCACAGCCTGCGCCACCGGCGCCAACTCCATCGGAGACGCCTTCCGGATGATCCAGTACGGCGAAGCCGATGTGCTGTTTGCCGGTGGTTCCGAAGCGCCGATTACCTCGTTGTCGGTAGCTGGTTTCCATAGCGCGCGGGCGTTGTCTGTGCGTTACGACGAGCCGCAGCGCGCCAGCCGTCCGTTCGATAAGGATCGTGATGGCTTTGTCATTGCCGAAGGCGGCGGTGTCATGATTCTGGAAGAACTGGAGCATGCCAAGGCGCGTGGGGCGAATATTCTGGCTGAGATTGTCGGTTATGGCCGCACGGCGGATGCCAATGATATCGTGTCTCCTTGTGCGGACGGCAACGGTGCCGGGCGTGCGATGCAGCTGGCCTTGCAAAATGCCGATATGAAACCCGAGGAAGTGGATTATATCAACACGCATGGCACCAGCACACCGCTGGGCGATGTTGCTGAAACCCTGGCGGTAAAACGCGTCTTTGGCGAGTACGCACACAAGGGCTTGGTGGCTAGCTCCACAAAAAGTATGACGGGTCATATGCTGGGTGCCGCCGGAGCGGTGGAAGCCGTCATTTCGGTACTGGCCATCCAGAACAAAATCGTGCCACCCACCATTAACCTGGAAAACCCGGACGAGCAGTGTGACCTGGATTATGTGCCCCACACCGCGCGTTCCCTGCCGAGCCTGAATGTGGTGATGTCCAATTCGTTTGGTTTTGGCGGTCACAACGCTTCGTTGATTTTCAAGTCTTATTCCAGCAATTAGCCTGGTTTGCTCAGGCAGGGCAAAGTCGGCCACTGGGTTTATTGACGCTTGTTGTTCTGCAAGAGGATAATAAGGTATTGCAAGGCGAGCGGAGAGGTTTGGATGGGGAAAGAATTTTTAAACCAGGAGGCCAGCACCTCCGTCGGCGATTTTTTTGATAAGGTCAGCAGTCAATACGATCTCACGATTAAGCGCACGATTCCGCCCTATCAGGAGATGTTTGAGGCGGTGGTGGGCTATTGTTTCATCGATTCGAAAGCACCGTTGAAGATCCTGGAATTGGGCTGCGGGACGGGCAATCTCTCCATGTTTGTGGGCAGTGTGTTTCCCAATGCCAAACTCACGCTGGTCGATCTCTCGCCCGAAATGCTGCAACAGACCGAACGGAAATTGACGGGGAAAATCCGTCAGTTTGAACTGGTGGAAGGCGGCTTTATGGATGTGGCGCTGCCGGAGGGTGAGTATGATCTCATCGTTTCCAGCGTCGCTTTGCATCACCTATTGGATGAAGAAAAACCAGGCATGTATCAGCGTATTTTTCGCTGGCTCAAGCCGGGCGGTTTGTTGCGGATTGCCGATGAAGTGAAAACGTTGCCGCCCGAACCCAGTATGGAAAAGAACCTGGAGCGCTGGAAAGCCTGGGCGCGGGAGCATGGCGCGACCGAAGAAGAGCTGGCGTTCTGGGTAGAGCATGGCGAGAAATACGATCATTATGCCAGCCTGAATGAGCATTTTCAGTGGCTGGCTGCTGCCAGATTCACCGAAATTGATTGTTACTGGAAACGTGTTCTGTGGGCCGTTTTTGGCGCGAAAAAGCCGATTACTTAAGGTTTTTCAAACACGCAGTTGAGCGGGTCGTTGTGTCCAGTCTCGACTTGATGAAAACCGATGGTACTGAGGAGTTCACCAATCCCGTCTTGGCACAGATCTTTATCGCGGCTAATCACCACAACGCTGCCTGGTTTGAGGTTATCAAACAGCGCCTGTGCCAATTGTTCTTGAACTTTGCGGCTCTTTTCCTTTATAGCCTGCTGAATTGTGGCCACCTGGGCAATTTGTTGCACATTGAGAGAGCTGATGGACCAGGGTAGCTCTTTGCCAGCGTTAGCTGCTGTCACTGGTTGTGTGCTGAGAGGCCAAGTGTAAATAGCCTGCAGGTTGTTAAAGTCTTCTGCCGTTGTGCCTAATAAATACCAGGCATTTTTAAACAAGATGACAGCAGGTGTTGTAAATTTGCTCTTGGCGTTCAGCGCATCCTGGAGGATATCAGCCTGCTCAAACCGAACCAGTTTGCGGAGCACGGGTGTGGCTTGGTACCGGAAATCGTCCACTGGCTCGAAATACTTTGGATTTTGCAGTTCGGGTTCGTTGGCCGCAAAAACATCCTCTTCATCCCATCCAATGGCGCCGGATTGGGCGTACTTCAAAATCTCGTTTCCAATATCGAGGCCGATGACAGGGTATTTTTCCGCGTGCGCCAAGCCAAGCTGTTCGATGTTATGAATGGCTAGTGTGTTGGATTCGGAGCCATCGGAGCAGGCATAATCG
>CAZXUP010000178.1:4563-6100 GCA_964643815.1 uncultured Vampirovibrionales bacterium | reverse complement strand
TTCGTTTTATGCTTCTCCGCAATCCATTCAAACTGCTCAATCGCTTGACGATACTGCCCTTCTCCCATCAGAATTTGCCCGCGCAACAACTGCAAGGACGTGTTTCCAGGCGTTTTTTTCAGGCGTGCGTCCACCATCCGCAGCGCGTCGTAATAGCGATGCTCATCCATCAATACCGACAAGGGATCTTTCGGCTTGGCCTGTACGGATTTGGCGACTGTCTTGATGATGATTTGCGGGTTGATTGCCGGTGGCTCCAGATCGGTGCTCGTCGGCGCCGAATTTTGATCCAAGGGCGGCACAAAACCGGGCGGATAATATTTTTTGGCGGCAAGCCCCGTCAGGCCAAGCTGCACCGAAAGCACAAGCCCCACAACGCTAAAAGCCAACACATTCATTCTATGGCTTTTCATTCAAACGCTCCACGACAGTCTCATCAGTTCCTTCCGCATCCCAGTGCAGCATCTCACGCAATAGCTCATCCGTATATTAACCGTTCGCCTGATTTGATGCCTGGACGAATAGCGTATAATGATTCTCAGGATTAGGCTATTCTATTCGTATGTGTTATTCTACCCAACGTTAAAAACGGACGCAACGCCATGATCAACTCCCCCCCCACCGAAACCGCCGTTCTCAAGCTCTTCATTGTGGAAGATTATCACTTGACCCGGATGGGCTTAATGGCTGTGCTGAGCGAGTTTCCACAAGTAAAATTTGTGGGCGAAGCCGAATCGGCTGAAGAAGCTTTAAGCAAATTGGAGCAAGCCAAACCGGATGTTTTGTTGCTGGATTTGGGCTTGCCCGGCATGAATGGCATTGACATGGCCCAGGAAGTCCGCCAAAAATGGCCGGATCTGAAAATTATCATCCTGACCTCGCACAGCGAAGAAACAGAAGTCGTTGCCGCCTTGGGCGCCGGTGCGCAAGCCTATGTTTTGAAAGACGTGAAGCCGGAGCGGCTGGTGCACATCATCGAAACCGTCGCCGATGGCGCTGTCTGGCTGGACCCGGCCATTGCCTCGATGGTGTTGACGCTAGTGCATACCGATCAGCCGCAACGCAAGTCGCCTGCCAGTGAAGCAGGAGTCAGCCCGGAGTCGGAGCTGACAGGGCGAGAGCTGGAAGTACTGCAATTGATTGTGGAAGGCAAAAGCAACCCGGAAATCGCCGAACAGCTCTGTATCAGCATTCATACGGCCAAAGCCCATGTCGGCAGCATTTTGAACAAGCTGTGCGTGAACGACCGCGTGCAGGCCGCCATCAAGGCATTGCGGGAAAATATCATCTAGCCAATATCTGGTTTGATTCGTCATCAGCTCTATTACTCGGTTTTTCGTTGAAATCAGGAGAGAGGACCCTCATCGTGCAACAATCAAAACAAACTTTTCATTTTCGTAAACCAGCCGGTTTATTGTTGCTGGTTGGCAGCCTGTTTATCTTGAGCGCTTGTGAAGACCACAATGCCGCAAGCAACACACCCGATGCGACAGCTTCTTCCGAAGCTCAGCAGGTTGCCACAACTGCAGCAACAAAG
>CAZXUP010000178.1:0-4553 GCA_964643815.1 uncultured Vampirovibrionales bacterium | reverse complement strand
ATCAAGGGCGTACAGATTGAAGATGTTGTTGTCGGCGACGGCGCTTTGGCCCAAAAAGGCAACCTGGTTTCCGTCAACTACCGTGGCACCCTGGCCAGCAACGGACGGGAATTCGACAGTTCTTACGGTCGCAACGAACCATTTCAGTTCAAGTTGGGTGCGGGCCGTGTGATTGAAGGCTGGGAAAAAGGTATTGCCGGTATGAAAGTGGGCGGCAAACGCATTTTGACCATTGCCCCTGCGCAAGCCTATGGCCCGGATGGTTACCCACCGGTGATTCCGCCCAACGCCACTTTGAAGTTTGAAGTCGAGTTGGTGGGTGTTCAATAAACGGGCATGATGGAGCTTTTGCTCGATCCCCAAACCTATATCAGCCTGCTCAGCCTGGCGTTGCTGGAAATTGTTCTGGGCATCGACAACATTATTTTCATTTCGATTTTGGCTGGGAAGCTGCCGCAGGAGCAACGCAACAAGGCCCGGGTTTTAGGCTTGCTGATTGCGCTGGCTGGCCGGTTGCTGCTACTGATGAGTATCGCCTGGCTGGTGAAATTGACGCACCCGTTTTTGCACCTGGGGCCACTGGCAATTTCCGGCAAAGACTTGGTCATGCTGGGCGGCGGCTTGTTTTTAATCGCCAAAAGCACACGTGAGATTCATGAAAAAATGGAAGTTGATCCGCAGGGCGAGCACTCCACCCAGCTGAAGTCCATTTCGTTTCAAAGCGTGCTTTTGCAGATTGTGCTGATTGATATGGTGTTCTCGCTGGATTCCATCATCACGGCAGTGGGGCTGGTGAATAACATTACCATTATGGTGCTGGCCATCTTGATTTCGATGGGTGTCATGATTGTGGCCTCCGGCGGCATCGGGGATTTCATCGACCGCCATCCCTCTATCAAAATCCTGGCGCTCAGCTTTCTATTGATGATCGGAACCATGCTGGTAGCCGAAGGCTTCCATGTCCACATTCCGAGGGAATATATTTACTTCTCGATGGCCTTTGCCCTGTTTGTGGAGTTTATCAACATCAAAACCCACACCCGCCAATCGCCCTCAGCCCGCGCCGTTGACACAACCGGTTCAAACCGGTAGTACCAGGCCGGGTTTTTGCGAACGCCATTCACCAGCACCTCAAAATGCAGGTGCGGGCCGGTCGAATGCCCCGTGGACCCCACCTTGGCAATCAAGCCGCCTTTGGCTATCTTATCGCCCGGCTTTGCCAATACTTTGGAGCAATGCGCATAACGCGTCACTACCCCATTGCCGTGATCGACAACCACGCTTTTACCATAGCCCGTCTCCCAACCACTGTGACTCACAATGCCAGGCGAAGCCGCATACACGGGCGTGCCCATTTTAGCGGCAAAGTCGATACCCTGATGTTGACGCCCCCAGCGCGGGCCAAAGGGAGAGGAAATGTGAGAGAACACCAGAGGCAGGGTTCGACCCTCCTGAACCTTGACAGCCTGATCAACAAAAAGCGCCCTGGATAAAACCGGGAACAGCACACCCACTGCCAGCAGGCAAACCAGAAGCAGCGATATCAACGGCTTTTTGCTCGCTTTTGGCTGCCCAACGAGGCGAGGCAATGGCATGGGGGATGAAACCGTTCGCTTTAAGGGGCGTACAGGGGCCAAATCTCCATAGATTTTAAACGGATTATCCCGCCGTTCGGGCGTTGAGAGGCTCATGAATATTGAATAACCACATCAGAAGTTACAATCAGTGCCTATATATACCTGAAACACACCGCTTCATAAACGGTTCACCCATCCCAAAGACAATAAAACGCATTAGATTTTTGACATTCAGATTCTTTTTGTCAAAAATTTAGTGATGACACACAAGAAAACCATCCTGGATCGCCGCCACCAAATTATCCAGACCGCAGACCGGTTGTTTGGCTACTTTGGCTACGAAAAAACCACGATGGAAGACATTTCCCGGGAAACAGGCATCCCTCGCGCCACCATTTACCTGACATTTCCGGGCGGCAAGGAAGATATTCTGATCGCCAATATCGAGCAATACCTGGTGCAGGTGCTGGCCGATATGCGCGCCATTGCCAAACGCTCCCGCGTTGGACGGCTGGAAACGCTGAAACAGGTGATTCTGTTCTACATTCTGTCCGCTTACGACAAATCCACCCGAAACCAGTGCGGAACCGATAACATGGAAAAACGCAAGCAGCGCATCCATGCGGAAATGGCCAGTTTATTCGAGACCCGCAACGCTTTTTTTACCAGTCTGCTGGAACAAGCCGCCCTGACCGGCGAACTGCCCGCCGGGCATGAGTATGAGCGGATCGCCGAAATACTATCCCACAGCCTGACGTGCTGGCTACCACCCACCGCCAGCCATTTTTCCCGGGAGGCCCTGGAGCGTGACGCCAATACCTTCTTCAACCTGATGCTGACCGGTTTGGCAAAAACCCCCACGCGAAAAAACCAGATTCCGGCACCTATCCCAGCACTTTAGAGCTTTGCCAAAAAATAGAACCTCTTCAAAGCAATTTGATAGAGGTTCAGCGAATTGATTCAACCAACGTAGACGTTCACTATAAGCAACGGTTCAGGTTCTGTACCGGACATATGTTCGTTTTCTCTACCAGACACCCAAAAGAAGGCGATATTCAAAATATATAAACAGGCAGCCTCCTCTATCTGGCCCACGTGATCCGCCAAAAATCAATGTTATGATGAGGCCAGTCGACCTGAGTGTATCATGAGCCAAAACCCCATCTACAAGCGCTGGTATGATCGCCAGCCCCGCTTGGCGCAAGCCGTGCGCTTGATGAGCCTATTGCCGGATGAAATTCGCAGCATCATCAGCGAAGGCGTTATGCTGCTTGCCAACCGTGAATTTGAAATCAAGGAAGAAGCGCAATCATTTCGGAGCATGGGCAGCGAAAAGATTATGGGGTTGCATAAATCCAAACACAAGCGCCGCGAGTATGACACCAACGAACAGTTGCACAAGGCCATGAACTATCTCTATATTCTTTCGGACGAAAACCAAGATTTTATGGCCGATCACATTCTCAGGATGATGCAATATATCCAGTCTTACCTCAGCACCTGCCAAGCATTTCAGGCCGCTCCCAGCCTGGAGGATGTTGCTGGAATCACAAACCGATATGTGGAAAAAGGTTCCAACGAAGTCGAGAAATTTATCAACCAGTTGCGCCAGGAATTTTACGAAAAAATGCTGGCAACTCAGAACGAAGATCCGCCCCTTGATTTTCTGGAACAGATTACGGAAAACACTGCCTCCGGGGTAAAAATCACTCGCAGCGACGAAAACAAGCTTTAATCTCAAATCTATTTCGCTTTTCAAGCGTGTTTCATTGAAGCAGCACCCAATTTTTTCGCAGCTTCTACCCAATTTATTAAAAATTATTTTCGAGAATATACATCTCATGGACTTTTGCAAACGTTCGGGCTGTCTGGCAATTTGTCCGGTTTTCCACTGCGCAAAACCGTATATTTATAGAGTTTTTCATTAAACCCTTCTGATAAAATGGTGCAATAGTAAAAGCAAGTTAAGAACAATGCCTAAGAAAAGTTTCGTTATTTTCGGATTTTCTCTAATTGCCTTTTTTATTTTCTTGATAACCCCGTCTTATTATTATCTGCCTGAAAAATTCTTTGTTGATAATGCCAAAAAACAAGCTTTTATTGAGTTACAGAAGTTTGCAAAGGAAGAGAGTTTGAACGTTCAGGATTTTAAATTGACCGATATCAAACGAGGCTGTTGTGCTGATGGATATGATTACCACATCCTATACTGCCACCCCAAATATATTTTTGGATATGACTCCTTTTTAATAGGAGGAGGAGGCCGCCCCTTAAAAAAAGGGGAGGCCTGCCAATTAGATCCCAATATGGCGAGTCAATATTCTCCATATCTCAAAAAATATTAAAAATCCGAAAATTTATACGTTCTCTTAAATATTGAATAGCTACCCTTGACAGCTTGAATACGAAAAGATGTACTCCCTTCAGGAGCAGCTTGGTGAACTGCACGCACAGCCAGCTCGGCAAGAAATGCTCGATTATCAGGATTAAAATCAAAATCATCAATAATCCGTTCTGAGTTTAAACGCTCCTTTCTTATAGCCTGCGAATATAGCTCTGAATGAACACTGACTAATTTCTGTTCATGATTTACAACGATTTCCACTTCATGCATATCCAAAGCCATCCGTCCAAACGCTGTACCTTTTGACGTTTCAAGAGGAAGAAACAAACCCACATTAGAAACTGGTTTTAGAAAGTGAATATGGCTTACTTTGTCGTTGCTATTAACCGTTAGTTTTTGTTTCCCGGGTAGCAATTGCTGTAATTTCTCAGCATCAGGATTTTGCTTTAACATTTCCACATAAAATGGTTTTGGAAAAAGCTTGTTGAATCGAATATTGTCTGAAAAATTTAGCTTCCTCAAGTCAATCTCCACTGGCTGACCTTGGCCTGTGTAAAAATGTTCCCAAAGCTTCTCATTTAGGGCCAATCGACATTCAGACTTCCTCTAAATGAAGACCTGTGATCTACTGT
>CAZXUP010000177.1:0-6123 GCA_964643815.1 uncultured Vampirovibrionales bacterium | reverse complement strand
CCCTATATGACGAATTCGGAAGTCATTCAGACAGCTTTTAAAGCGGTTTTAACCGCCGAAGAACATGAGATTCGGGAAAATTTCCAGTACAAAAACCAGCGGATATTCGGTCCACATTACGACGTGGAAGCGCTTGTGGAACTTTGCCGGCAAAGCAGACTCGATGTCCGCTCTTAAACATCTATCTTCTGAATAATGATGGTGGGCGGGACAGGACTTGAACCCGCACAGATTGCTCCACCGGTTCCTAACCAACGCGTCTACCATTCCGCCGCTCACCCAGCCAGACTGAACGTGCTGTGGTGTATTCTACCCCATCATATCCGGGGTCGCAGATTGTGCCGGGTCAAGGTCTCACTTTTCTGGCAGTAAACACGGACCCCAGCATGAAAGCAACCACCAGCGATAAACCCCATACGGCTTTATTTGAAGCCGCAATAAAGCGGGTTTCTTTTTCTGTGATCTCAAAAATACCTACCGGATGGGCTATCATCCCGCCGCCACCGCCACCCCCGCCACCGTTCTGTGTGGAATGCTCAGCAGGCACCTGGGCGTTAGAGCCAATTTCTACTCCACCTTCGCCAAATCCAAACGTAATTTTTGCCACGGGGAGAGCAACTTTGCCTTCCAGTTTGATGGGCTCGCCATAAACAAGCCTGGCGTTTGCGCTACCTTGCAAAGCATGGTTGATGATGGAAACGGCTTGAGTAATGCTGCTCATGATGCATCCCTCCCTTCATTCCCATTTAAACCGATTAACCAGCAAGAATCCATTGCCTAGACAGAGCTGATGGTTAACCCGTAAGCAAGAGTTCGTTATCAATTCAACCTATAGCAATCGACCGGTCGGCACGATTGAGGAGGAGCGGGGGGATTCGAGGAAAGCGGCCTTGTTTAAGTGCAGGCTTTTCCATCCCACTTTTTAAAGCAAGTCTACCTTGAGCCTCGTTTATTCCCAATACTTCACTTTTTGAAGAATTTACTGGGCGAGACAGGACTTGAACCTGCACATCTTTCGACACTAGTTCCTAAGACTAGCGCGTCTACCATTCCGCCACTCGCCCGGCTGAACGTGCTGTGTGTATTCTACCCCGAGTGAACCCGAGGCCGCAAGAAAGCCCTGAACGAGCACCAGCCGCAGGCAACTACCGAACCCGCCCCGCTCCCGCCGGACGCCCCAGCTTGGCCTCTTCCTCCGCCTTGACGATCGAACCCTCCTTAAACAGGTACTCGCGCATCTGCTGGTTAAACACCGCATCCTGCCGCCGAATCCACTCCAGCGTCATCATGGCGTGCTCCACCTCTTCATCGCGGTTATGCTTGAGCACCGCCCGCAACTGCTCATCCGTGGCGGCATCCACGCGCTGCTGATACCAGTCAATCGCCTCCAGCTCTTCTTTCAGCGAGACAATCGCCCGGTGCAGCTCAATCGTGTGCGGCGTCAGCTTATCCAGCGGCTCATGATACCCTTCGGAAGCCATAGTCCATTTCCTTTCTAATCACTGTACTCACCTTTTCATTCAAGCAGCAATGCCTTTGAGCACCATCGCCCATTCGGCTCAGCATTATCACCCATTTGGCGATTGGCCAAAAAGATAACCCCCGACCCGAAGGGAATTGGGCCGGGGGAGTTGATGTAGTAGGTACTCACTCTCAGTGGGTTTTAACGGGTAACACTTGGTAGGCCTTGCCGTCCAGCAGCACCAGCACCTGCTCGCCAACGCTAAAGTACGGCAACAGCTCGGGTTCATCCGACAGCAGTTTGAAGTAGGCATCGGTGCCGAATGTCACTTGCTGCGGCTTGCCGTGCGCTTTTTCATCGTAAGCCGTGTCGGTCCACACGCCGTCTTTGGCATGCAGGAAGGTCTTGGTGCCAATCGTCTTCAACGTCGGTGCCTCATCCGCAGCCAACTCTCGCGATTCTTGCGCCGCATTCAGCGCTTGCGCGGACGATTGCGCTTTCATCGCATTGAGGCGCTTGGAGAACTGCACTGCGCCCTGTCCGCTGCTGGCATCCATCGCGCGTTGGCTTGCCATCGGCGCAGCGGCAGGCATTGCAGATCCACTTAACATGACTCCTGGTGGCATCGCAGCCTGACGAGAACGATCCTGCTCCGGCTCAATCGCCAAAAACGATGTGTAAGGCGTGATAATGCCGTACTGCTTGCTGAGCGCAATCACATCTTCTTTCAGCTCCTTGTTTTCGCCTTGCTGACGAATGTGATCGAGCAAGTAGGCAATCCGCCGCCCAGCCCACAAGCGCGGCAACTGGCTGTGCGCCGTGCTGTTCGTCCAATGCACCGGAAAGCTGTAGCTTTGAGCTTGACCGCCCACTTTGCCGGAGAGTTTCACCGTGCCATCGCCGGTGCCGTTATAGCGTCCCAGCAAAATCACTTCGCTGCCCGCAAACAAATCGCCCAGTTTTTCCGGGTAGATTTTCTTCACTTGCAAGCCGCCGAAATCCAGCGCGGTATCAGTCAGCACCGGCGCTTCAATTTTTTTGTAGAAGCTCGTCATCGCTAACTCTAAATTTTCGTTGGGTTCCACGAACGTGGTGCTGCCGTGGTTTCCATCCGAGAGCTTATTCAACAGCATCGCGTTCAAATCATAGCCAACCCCAAAGTTAAACAGATGCGCGTTGTGCGTGTTGGCTTTTTCCGCCGTTTTCACCAAACCGTCGGTATCGGTCACACCCACGGTTGGTTCGCCATCTGTCAGAAAAATCACATACGCCGGGCGTTTGGCGTCATGGTTTTTCAGTTGCGAAAATCCGTCTTTCAACGCCGCTTCGATGTTGGTGCTGCCGGATGCGGTCAGCGACTCGACATACTCCAGCGCGGCTTGCTTGTTGGCGGACGATGCCGGAATCAGCTCATTTTTCAGCGCGGAAACATCCGTATTGAATTGCAGCAACCCAAAGCGATCATCGGGTCGCAAATGATTGATGATGTACTTCAGTGCCTCTTTGGCCTGCTTGATTTTTTCGCCGCCCATGCTGCCCGAGGTATCAATCACCAGCACCATGTCTTTGGGAAGCACTTCCGTTCTAATGTTTTCCGGCGTGCGCACGGACATGAGGAAGTAACCGTCCTCCGCCGTTTTTTGGTAGCTCAGCGTGTTGAGCGTCAGCTTGCTGCTATCCTGGCTGAAATACAGAACGAAATTCTTCTCCGCCTGAATGTCTGAGGGTTTTAACAACAGCTTCACGCCCGCCTGATGATCGTTTTTGCGATCGATTTTTGGATCGTGCGTCGGCGAGTAAATGGTTTTTAACGCTTGCGCCGTTTTGAGATCGAGATTGAGTGTGAGATTGGGTGCGTTATTTTTCTCCGGCGCTATTTTTGTTTCCCGCAACGGCATCGGTCGTCCCGGACGGTTTAGCGTGCCGGGTTTTTGGCTGCCCAAAAAATACGCGTATTTATACAAGCCGCCGTCTTTCGCCAGCAGTTGCGTATAACTCAGTTTGATCGTTTTGGCTTCGCCTGCGAAAAACGGCGCAATCGAAACCTGCACGGTTTTGTCATCGATGTATTCCAGCAAACCCGGATCGATCAGCTTGCGCACAATCTCCTGATAGGTATTACGTGCCTCGTCTTTTTCCAGAACTTTGCCTTCCAGCGCCTTGCCGTTCACCGTGAGCGTAAAGCTGGAGAAGTTCGCATCCGTAGGCAACGGAAATAAATAGCGCGCTTCCAGCGTTTGAGACGTTTCATTTTTATACGTTTGCGTGATAGTGGTGACGGCCACGTTATCTTTAATCGATGTTTCGACGACATAATCGGTCAGCACCACCATGCCATTGATCTGCGGCGGCATCATGATGCGATCCGGCAGAATCGTCACGCGCTCGATGTGACGACCTGCCTGCTCCTGGGGTTTTACTTGCGCCAGTGCCCTGCCCACATACAAAACCAATCCAATCAACAATATGGACAACCCGGCTAGAAACAGGCGGGTAAACCGGTTAAACCGCGCTTTACGCATGGAAAAATCTCGCTTTCAAACAAAAATCATGGGGAATCTCTTAATGAACACCATGAAGCAAAAATGACGGCTGAGTTCCCGAATCGATCTCAAAAAGCGCAAATTTTCGTAAAGATATCCTATTTATAGACAATTGACCTCGGCTATCGGGTTTTATTGAGTATAGAGAGCATGTGTGTTACCCGAGCATGAGGAGCCTCCCGATGTCAGCCAGCAAGAGTTTTAACCCTGCCATGGTTCTGGAAAGCATGCCGTCCGGCCAAGAAGGTAACTTTGCCTCTGCAACAGCCGATTTAAGCGTTGGCTTGGCCGCCGCTGCCTGGCAAGACGCCGTCCACCTGCTTTGGATTATGCAAAACGCCGCCCAGGAGGTTTGGGAGGAAATAGTGATCAGCGTTTCCTGGTGGACGTACCGAATAACAGAACGTTAAAACCTGCTACCGGACAGCCATCAGGGCATCAAGCTGACGTCTCACTTCCTGGATATCCTGCCACATCAGCCACTTTGGACTGCCCTTCTCCTTAGAGGGATTCCGTAACAGGTAGGACGGGTGAAAAATCGGCATGGCCTTGACGCCATACGGCGTATCAAACCACTGGCCCCGGATTTTGGTGATACCGGTCTTGATTTTCAGGACATCCTCAACGGCCGTGCCACCGCATAGCAAAATCAGCTTAGGCTGCACCCAGTAAATCTGGCCTTCCAGGTAGGGATAGCATGCCACCATCTCTTCAGGCAGCGGCTTCCGGTTTTCCGGCGGGCGGCATTTGACCGTGTTACAGATATAGATGTCTTTTTTGCGATCGATGCCCACCGACGACAAAATCTGGGTGAGCAGTTGTCCAGCTCGACCCACAAACGGCACGCCGGTTTCATCCTCTTGTTGCCCGGGGCCTTCGCCAATCAACATGATGGGCGCTTGCGGATTGCCATCGGAGAACACCGCGCGGGTGCGGGTGCGAGAAAGCTGGCAGCGGGTGCAGACATCCGCCCGGCAGGATAATTCCTCCAAAGACACAGGATCGTTTGGATTAAACGGGCTACCGAGCATCTGATTTATTCCCCTGGATACCAATACGAGGGGATTTTAGCATAAACCCGTTTTTGAAAGCTCAGCGTTTATACAATTTGAAACTAAAACGCGCCTTGCCAAATTTGCCCGGGTCTTGCAGCTTTTTCAACTCGCCCAACGTGTCCGGTAACGCACTGGTCATATCAAAACTCGCGCCTTTCAGGGCAGACATCTCCGATACCGTGGCATGCGCTTCGCCTGGAGTTGGCTGGTTATTGGCAAACAGCGCCGGAAAAGTCGGTTTGTTTTTCATCCGTCTTGCTCCTTATTTCTTGCGTTCCGGTTCGGGAAAAGCCTGCAAAAGGGACGTCTGAACATCATCTCCGTTGCAACCTGCTCCAGTATGCCTATCGACAGGCTCAGCCGTCAGCTTATCCACTATCTGGATGATCCGAATGATTTTTATGCACGGATGCCCGGCTCGGGCTAAAATAGTGGGATGTCGTCCCAGTTCTGGAACGATAACCGGAGTACAGGATTTCAACCCGTGAAACTGATTCCCGAGGACGAGGAACATCTTTTACCCGATTCTCCCAAGGCAAAACAGCCCTGGATGGTTCGGCAGCTCAAAAAAGGCGTCAACCGGATGTTTTCATCCGCTGGCCTGACAATCTCAATCGGTGTCTTGCTGACGTTGACGCTGACCGGCATCATCGGCGCCGGTTATGTCGATACGGCGCGGGATGTCGATAACAACGGCATCAGCAAAAAGGACGTCTATGCCGCCTCCCGAATGGTCGTGATTGACAAGGAAGCCACACAGCGCAAGATTGACCGTGCACTGGTACCGGTTTACCAGAAAGTGGACCCCCACAACAAGGATATTCTCGACAGCCTGAACAGGCTGCTGAGCGAATCCGGCACGCTCGCCACCGATTCGGCCATCTCTGCGGATGAGCGGGAAAACCGGTTCCATCAGATTGCGGGTGGCTTTCCGAACGCCGAAAAGATTTACGGACAGTTTTTCAAGAAACCCATACCCGTTCAGGCCTGGGTGCCGGTCAGTCAGGCCGCCGAACGCACCGTGCGCGAAGTGCTGACGGAAGGTTTTAACGAGGCTGAAGCG
>CAZXUP010000176.1:0-6124 GCA_964643815.1 uncultured Vampirovibrionales bacterium | reverse complement strand
GCCGATGCTCGCCATGGCCCAAGCCTTGCTGCCACCGGAAAAACGCCCGCGCTACCCCGTGCATGAACTGGACCTGGCATGGAAAACACTGATGCTGAATCATCCGCATGACAGCATTTGCGGGTGCAGCGTCGATGCAGTGCACCGGGAAAATGAGGTTCGATTCGAGCAGGTGGAACAACTGTGCGATGCAATCTCACATCGGGTGCAACGCGGCGCACTCAGCCAATTGGCCGATCACGATCATTGGATTGTTTTTAATACAGGCGATCGCCCTTACAGCGGTATTGCCATCGTTAATGAAGATGCACCGGATAAAACAACACCAACCCAACTGCATCAAGTCGATGATGAACATGAAGAACTTCAGAACGACTATTTACAGGATGTGCATCGCATTCCGCTAGCGCACCTGACCAAGCGTCAACACAGCGGATGGATCTGGGTTGACGATATTCCAGCGCATGGCGTCAAAGTAATTTCACAAAAAGAAAAGCCCCATTTCCATCCGACAACATCCAACAAAAACACGCTGGAAAATGAATTTTTGCATGTTCGAATGAAAACAAATGGAACGCTGACCATCACCGATAAAAAGACAAAAAAAGCGTACAGTGGCCTGTTTCAAATCATCGCAACCGGCGATCAAGGCGATTCGTATAATTTTGACCCGGCAAGAAAATCGGCCGTTGCAAAACCAGATAGCCTACCGAACGCAAAGCCCAGTAAAGGTCTAATGGCTTGGCTAGCCAGAAACTATACAATGCAGCTTGATGAGACCTCGATAGATTTCACAGTCTGGTTCAGCCTGTACGCCGGCTCTCCGATCTTGGAATTTAATATTCAATCAACACTCTGCGATTTTCCGTGCAAGTTCAAAGTTACGTTTTCAACCAATGCCCCGATTCGATCCGTATCCGCGGAAACCCATCTCGGCAGAACCCAGCGCCACTACGATCCCAACTATCGGGAACGCGATCATGTTCCGGCAGACACCATGAAGGAATTGAAAACCAATACCGGGCCGATCCAGCGCTTTATCAGCGCCAACGGCCAGACCTGGATAACATGTGGCCTGACCGAATATGAAGTGTATCAGGAATCTTTGGCTCTGACTTTGGACCGGGGGTTCAAAAAATTATCCGAACGCAAGCTGGGCACACGCGGCGCACCCGCCGGGCCACCGATGGAACTATCGGAAGGCACACCACTACGCACGAAAAACCAGAACGATGTGTTTCGCTTCGGCTGGATGCCGACGCCGGAAAAACCGCATCAATTGTATGAAGCCACCGCACAATTTTACGGCACTGTGTTTGGGCAATCGGGTTGCGGGGAAAAATCCAAACCGATCGATTTATCTCTGATTTCCTGGGATCGAGCCGAACTGGTGTCCTCCGCCTGCTACTGGGCGCCGGGCAAAGGCTTGATTGTACGCCTCATCAATACGTCTGATGAAGCCATGACCACCACATTCAAAACCGGTTTCGAGTTTAAACACCTACACACCGTCAACTTTTTGGAAGAACCTCAAGCAGAGTTGAAAAGCGCAAAAGCGACGATTGCGGCCCGAGGTATACAGACCCTGCTGTTTGCAGTGTAGAATAGGAAGACGTAAGATTTGAGGATGATGATGCGTCCCTTTGCTTTGATTGTTTTAGCGGCTTGCAGCCTGTTGACTCTCAGCCTGATGGCTCCGGCCAATGCGGGCTGGTTTAAAAAAGATAAACCCGAGGCCGATCCAATCCAGACCTATCAGCCACCCGCAGTGAATGCGCTGGAGATGTACTGCGAGCCGCTTCGCCAACGAGCCGCCGAACTGGACAAGACCCCCAAGGCACTCAAGCTGTTTGTGCAGCCCCGGCGAGCGTTTTTGATTCGCGAACATGAAAAGTGCAAAGCCGAATTTATGCAACAGGAGCATGACTACCTGAAGCATGTCGATGTGCAGCAATCCCCCAGCTTGCCCAAGCTCAAAACCGATTCCAATCCGATAACAACTCCCAAAACGGGTGCCGATAATGCCATTGGGGAGTAGCGGTTATTACATTCCAGCCGAATGGCTGGTGCTGGCAGAGTTTTTCTGCCTGGCGCTGCTTTGCCTCCTGTTGTTGACACTCATCCGCTGGGAGCAAACCGTTGCCAACAACCGGGATGCCTGGCTCAGGCAGCTGCGTTTGCAGGCTGGACAGCTGCGCAACCTGCGTTTACAAGCGCAAAAGATGGGTAGCAGCAGCTTCGCTCTACCCGTAAGCCCATCCGTTCGCCGCAAATGGGGAATGTTTCGTTGGCTCGGCAAAATGCTCTTTTCCGCCCGCGCCGCGCGTCCTTGACGGCATCCTTCGGCTCCCGTAGACTTAGGGGTAGTTCGTTGATTATAGAAGAGGTCGGAACAGTGTCCAGAAATACTGATGATGGCATTTTTACCTTTTTGGCTGGCATGACCCTCGGTGTGCTGGGTGGTGCGGTGGCTGGCCTGTTGTTTGCCCCAAAATCGGGCGATGAGTTACGCGCAGACACGCAAAATTTTGTGCGCACTCTGCCCAACCGCGTCAATGATGAACTCAGCAACCCCAATACCCGCACCCGCGAGTTTATCGACAAAACACGCTACAACATCGAAAGCCAGGTGGGCAAGGTCAAGAAAGACCGCGAGGCCGGTCGGATGGCCAAAGCCAAGCAAGCTGAAGAACTCGCAGCCGGATACGAATTCAACTAGCATCCGCGCATTGCTCCCGAAAGGAGTATGAAATGGAAGAATTGATACAACAGGAAGAACTGGCGCATCTTATCCGGGTAAGCTGGATTGTGTTGATTCCGGTAGGTGTGCTGCTGAGCATGGTGCTGTACAAACTGGCCATGCTGCTGCATTCACTGCTGGATTTTATGACCCTGGCCCGCTACGAGCTGACGCCCGCCATGAAGGATTTGCGGCTAACCGTCGAAAACGCGGAGATTTTAAGCAGCAAAGCGGTCTCAAGCTTAAAATCAGTTGAAAGCGGTGTGGCCGCTACTGTGCCCGCCATCAAATCGGCGGGACAAAATGTCGTGTCCGGCGTGGAATCGCTGTGGAACGGAATCCGGGAATCGTTTAGCCGCAAGAAATAGCGGAAAATAATAGGAGGTGGATGATGTCATCCAATTTCGGAAAATTTGTAGTCGGCGCCCTGGTGGGTGGCGCGGTGGGTGCCGCCATCGGTATGTTGCTGGCCCCGCGCAGCGGTGCGGAAACACGCGCCCTGATTCGCGAAGAGTTTGAGACCCGCAGCCGGGAAGCCTCGGATTGCCTGCGCGAGAAGTCGGATCGCTTGAAAGAAAAAGCGGAAGCGTTTCGGGATAAAATGAGTGAACTGACCGAAGAGTTTGAAGAGGCCGGACGCAAAACGCTGAACAAGCTGACCAATAAAAAGGCGTGAGACTGAACCGGCGCGCATGACAAAGCTCTATATTTCAGCCGACCTGGAAGGGGTTTGCGGGGTCGTCACCCCGCAGCACTGCGCGCCCGAACCGGATCGCTCGGCCTATGACTGGGCCGTCAGCCAGTTGGAAATGGAAGTGGCCGCCGTGGTGGATGCCGCGCTGGATCAGGGTGTTTCTGAAATTGTGGTGAACGACGCCCATTGTACGATGACCAACCTGTACCTGGAGCAGGTGCATCCACAGGTTTCGCTCATCACCGGAAAACCCAAGCGCTGCGCCATGGCCGCTGGTTTGGACAAAAGCTTCGATGCGATGATTCTGGTGGGCTACCATGCCAAGGCGGGCACCCACAAAGGCGTCTTAAGCCATACGTTTCATCACAAGGTGTATGATGTCTCCATCAACGGCGTTTCTTACGGCGAAGGCGGCATTAACGCGTTGTACGGCAGCCTGGTGTTTGGCGTGCCACTGGTGCTGACCAGTGGAGACAAAGCCTTTGTAGAGGAGATTCACCAGCTCATTCCCAAGCTGGAAACGGTGGAAACCAAAGAAGGCATCACCCAAACCGCTGCCCGCTGCCGCCCACTGGAGGCTGTATTGGCCGACTATGCCGCCGCGACTCGCGCCGCGTTGGATAACCGCAGCGCCTGGAAGAAAAATCTGCTCAAACTGCCAGGACCGTATGAGCTGAGGGTTTCCTTCATTAACCCTTTAGCGGCGGATACGGCCAACTTGCTGCCCGGCCTGGAACGCATTGATGGTCGGACGTTGGCGTACAAAACCAATGATTTCCAGACGCTATACCAAATGCTGCAATCCAGCTACACGATTTTAGCGAACACAACCTATTTGGATTCTGTCTAAATTCGGAAGCATGCCCTTCTTCAATGCTAAGAAATATGAAGCAAATTTAAGTTTTTGACTGTTTTTGTAGCACTTCTTAATGTTATAACGGGTTTTATGCAAACAAGAACACGGTTTCATCACTGAGAATCGAAACGAGAAGACCATAAGGCGAAGCAAGCAATAAGGGAATAAGCCATGGGTGGAATCAATTTCTCCAATAATATGATGGCGGCGGCTGCCTCCTTTAACAAAGGCCAGGACGTTTCCCGCGATAGCGACTCTGCCGAAAAGGCAAATCGTGCCCGGGTTGCGCGCACGGAAAACGTCATCAAAAAAGAACAGGTCAAACAGGAACAAAAAGCCGGTAACATGCAAAAGGGTGTTATGGCCTAACAGCCCTAGACTCAAGCTTTTTGTCCGACCTGGAGGGAAACAGACCCCAGCATGAGGGTTTGGGATGTGACCTGCGTGCAGCCAACCTCTTTAAAGGCGGTTTTAAGCTGGGCGGGCGTTAAGAAGTGCCGGGTGGATTGGGATAAATACTGGTATGCCTGGGCATCCTGCGCCAAGGCGCCGCCAATTAGCGGCATGATTTTCTCGAAATAAAGCCGCATGCCGGGCAACTTGGGTGTGGGGCAGGTATCGAGGTTCACCATCCAGCCGCCGGGCTTAATCACGCGGTGCATCTCGGACAGCGCTTTGGGGATATCCGTCACATTCCGCAAGCCAAAACTGATGATGGCGCCATCAAACGCGTTGTCTTCATACGGCAACGCCAGCGCATCGCCCTGCGCCAGCACCACATTATGCTGACCGACAAAACGCTGCTGGGCCACCGCCAGCATGTTTTCGGAAAAATCCAGGCCATCCACCTGCCCGTTAAAACCCACCAGGGGCAGCAAATAGTCGATGAGATCGCCGGTGCCGGTGCAAACATCCAATACCCGGCAGCCGGGCTTGAGCTGCAACTTGCGGCAGGCCAAGCGTTTCCAACCCTTGTGAAAGCCCATCGAGATGCAATCGTTGAGGGTATCGTAGGTGCCGGCAATCCGATCAAACATCTGCCGGACCTGATCGGCCTTGGCGGTATCTGCGTCCGGGTCGGGCAGGACCGTATGGAGTGGGGAGCGATTCATGGTTGTTATGATGCCATAAATACTGGCCATGAAGTAGTGGATGATATCCATTTGTTTCAGGTATGATAAACCCACAATCGAATGAGGGGAAACCGATGCAATTGCTGCGGTTTAGTGGTGTCCGTGTGTTGCGGCACCAATTAAAAACCCGTGATCAGGTCCAGTTGAATTTACAATTTACGGATGACGAGAAGAGCTTGGATCTCTCCAACTACCGCCATCTGCTTCAACAGTCGGGATCCGGTGAACTCAACGACACCAACGATACCCTGTCATTGCGTTTTCTGTTGAATCCACCCTCCACGCCACCGCAGGATTCCGTGGTGCTGCTTCCGAATCCGGAACTGGTCAAAATTGACAAGAACAATAGGCTGGCTCCACCGGGAACGGCACTGCTGGTTTTTCTGAATCACCTGCTGTCACAGAGTGTACCAACGTTGCCACTCATCGAAAACGCCGGGATCCGGAAAGATCGGACATTAGACGCATCCGCCTATCGGGAAATTATTGCCGGTGAACTCTGCCGCCGGATGATTCTGCAAGACATCGTACAAGCCGTTCGAAAGAGGTTGCAAAAACAAACACGCTAACTAAACATTAGCTAAACGGAGGATAGGTCACCTTTGGCGGGGTGAGCACACCATACACCACCCGGTTTTTGCCCTGCTTTTTAGCCTCATACAGCGCGGCATCCGCCTGCTCGATCAGCTCATAGCTCTTGG
>CAZXUP010000175.1:0-6151 GCA_964643815.1 uncultured Vampirovibrionales bacterium | reverse complement strand
GCGCCATTGTCGACGTGTCTGGCCAGGTTGATGGAACCGAGGTTGCAAACAGCGGTTTCTTCGGTGCTGGTGTTCAGCGTGATTTCCGTACACAGGTTGGAGCTGTGTACCACCCCAACGTGATCCTGTGGGGAACGCAGGTTGCACGGATCTTTAAACGTAATCCATGGGTGCCCGGTTTCAAACAGCATCGTCAGCATTTTTCGCCAAAGCCCCTTGGCTTCGACACGTTTACCAAACAGCTTGCCTGCATCAAACTCCTGTTCGCGTTTCTCGTAAGCCGCTTCAAAGGCCATCCCATACAACTCATGCAGCTCCGGCACTTCCTCCGGGCTGAACAGCGTCCATGGCCCGTCTTCCTGAACCCGTTTCATAAACAAATCAGGAATCCAGTTGGCGGTGTTGATATCGTGAGTGCGGCGACGTTCATCCCCCACGTTTTTTCGCAATTCCAAAAAGTCTTCAATATCCAGGTGCCAGGTTTCCAGATAGACGCAATGCGCCCCTTTCCGTTTGCCGCCCTGATTCACCGCAATGGCGACATCATTGTCGATTTTCAACCAGGGGACGAGTCCCTGGCTTTGTCCGTTGGTGCCCCGGATGGCGCTGCCGGTCGCTCGAACGGGTGTCCAATCGGTCCCAATGCCACCCGCCCATTTTGAGAGTTTGGCATTGTCCGAATACGTTTTAAAAATGCCTTCGATACTATCATCCACCGTGTTCAAGAAGCAGGAGGAAAGTTGGGCATGCATGGTTCCGGCGCTAAAGAGTGTCGGCGTGCTGGGAATATAGTCAAAGTTTTTAATGACCTGATAAAATTCGATGGCCCGCTGTTCTTTCTCTTTTTCAAGAATTGCCAATCCCATCGCCACCCGCATCCACATCCATTGGGGTAGCTCCAGCAATTGCTGCTGACGATCCCGAATCAGGTAACGATCTTTCAGAATCTGAATCCCCTGAAGCTGGAATTTCCGATCACTTTCCGAATCAATAGCTTTCGCAATCACGCTCAAATCAAAATCGAGCAAGCGGCTATCCAAAAGCCCTGCCTCCACGCCTTTATGGAGATAATCGGCAAATTTTTGCTGGTAAAGCGCCTGAATATTCTGCTGCCGGGTTTCCACCGCGCCAAACACCTGCTGGTATAAAACCCGCAAGACCAACCGAGCTGCCGCATACGCATAGTTTGGGTGTTTTTCAATCAAAGCGCGTGCAGACAGAATCGCGGATTCGTCAATTTCTTCTGTTGTAATGCCGTCATACCACGCCAATTGGCAACCCAAAGCCACATCCGACCAACTGACCTGAGCCAGGCCTTCGCAGGCATCCTGAATCACCAGATTGATTTTCTCTTCATGAATCGGTTCGATGCTGCCATCCCGACGACGTACTTTCACGGCTGCCATGTGTTTTCCTCTCTGTTATTACTCTTCTACAACCTTTAGCAATGACGCAAAAACCTTAACTAAAGAGCCGAACGGCTCAGAAGTCGTCCCATTCCAGGGCGCCACCCGTCTGATACTCGGTAATACGGGTTTCAAAGAAATTTTTGGATTTCACGAGATCCACCGCTTCGCTCATCCACGGGAACGGGTTTTTGACATTGAAGCGGGTGGGCAGGTTAATGGCGTTGAGCCTGCGATCTGCAATATAACGCGTGTAATCCTGGAAACTGTCGGCATTCATACCGAGAATGCCGCGAGGCATGAGTTCTTTGGCGTACTCTTCTTCCAGCTCTGCCGCCTTGATAATTTTGTTGATGATTTTCCGGCGGAACGGCTCTGTCCAGAGCAGCGGCTGTTCTTCCACAATCTGATTGATCAGATCGATGCCGAAATTCATGTGCATCGACTCATCCCGCATGATGTACTGAAATTGTTCGGCGGTGCCCGGCAACAGGTTCCGGCGACGGAAAGACACCATCGCCGCAAACGAAGAGTAAAAGAAAATGCCTTCCATAATCACATAGAAATCAATCAGGTTTTCCAGAAATGCCTGATCCGCTTCAAACGTTCCGGTCTTGAAATCGGCTTGCAGCAACTGGGGAATCAGTTCCGAGACAAAAGTATCCTTGTTGTAAATCGCACCAACACGCTGGTACATGGTGAAGATTTCGCTTTCATCCAGACCCAGGCTTTCTACGATGTACTGGTACGCATGGGTATGGATGGCCTCTTCGTAGGCTTGACGCAAGAGGTACATTCGGCACTCGGGCGAAGTGATGTGCTTGTAGACAGCCAACACCAGATTATTGGCGACAATGCTATCGGCAGTGGTAAAGAAGCCCAGTGCGAGTTTCACCACTCGACGCTCATCATCGGTGAGAATAGAACTGGAGCGCCACTGTTCAATATCTTTCTGCATGGAGATTTCATTGGGCAGCCAGTGGTTGGCGTTTGCCGCCAGGTACGCATCCCAGGCAAACTGGTGCCGGATGGGATAGAGCTGAATGACGTCATCCTGCCCGTTAATCACCCGACGCTGGTTGACCGTGTGTGCCAAAGATGGTGCTGTGTTGCCCATTGTAAAAAATCCTCTCAATTGCTCTCTAACGCGCTAAACCAATAAAAAACCAGCCTCGGCAAACCATCGTATCGATTTCGATGGTTTACGAACGCAAACGTAAAAACCCCGAAAGCATACAGGCTGACGGAGACTTCAATTATTTATCTGTTATATCTCTGGGAGCGAGAAAGATCGAACGCTCATCATTGCCTCCTCCTCTTGTGGTCGCAAGAGATTCCGGGTGGTACGTCCTCGATGTTGGCGTTCTGGCTCCCTGAAGATCAGGTTACAGTTGCGGCACAGCCCCGGATTTTCCACCGGCGTTTCCCAACAAAGGAACAGGGTTTCAGTTATAACTCTTCTTTCAACATGTCGCAAGCGGTTTATTAAGTTATTTGTGTGACAAATTGCATCATTTTATGTAGTTTTGAACCCGATTTCTCATTATCTCGGGCACGTTTTTTGGGGAGAAGACCAGCTATCTATAGAAGTTTTTCTGTAGATATCGGCCTTTATACCGGCAGATCGATGTAAAAAATGCTACCTTTTCCCTTCGGGCCAGGTTCATAGTTGATTTTCCCACCATGCGCTTCTACAATTTGCCTGGACAGATAAAGGCCCAACCCGATACCGATCTGTCGAAACTTCTTGACGGCAGAGGTTGCATAGGGAACAAAAAGATAAGGCCTGATTTCGGGATCCACTCCGCTGCCCTGATCTTCCACCTTTAGCCGTACAAAATCCTCCAAATAGTCCAGGGATAGGGTAATCAGACCGCCAGGCGGGGTATGATCGGCTGCATTCTTAATCAGGTTGAGTAAGACGCGTTGCATCTCATTCTGATCAATCTCAACGGGCGGGATGTATTCCGTCGGTGCTATATGAAGATTGTGGTTCCGTTCTTTTAGAATATTCCGGACACTCAACGAACTGGCAATCGAAGTGAGAAACTGCGCCATATCGGTGCTGACCTTCTTCAGCTTCACTTGGTGCTGCTTGTACTTGTAGGCGTATAGGATATTGTTTACCATATGCTGGACAAAGTGGTTGGCTTGCAGCAATTCTTCAATGATTTTTCGTTGCTCGGCAGACAAAGCACCGAAAGTTCCTTCCTCCATCAGTTCCAAAATACGCTGCTCTCCCAGAATCGGAGCCCGTAAATCATGGGTTAGGGAGGCTACAAAATGCTCCAGTTCCTGTTCGGTTTGCTTCCGAATCCGTCGCTCTCTGGCATCTTGCAGTTCCCGGTTGACGGCAGCAACCAGTCGCGTCATGCGCCCTTTCACGAAATAATCATTTGCGCCTGCGCGCATAGCCTCAACCGCCAACTCTTCGCCCATAGTGCCTGAAAAGATGATGAACGGCGTATCCGAATCCTCGCAGTTACGGATCTGAAGCGCTTGAAAACTGTTGAAATGGGGCATGGCATGATCGGAGAAAATAATATCCCAGGGCCGCTCGGATAATGCTTTCTTGAAGCTATTGGGTGTATCTACCCGTTCAGATTCCACCTCAAATCCGCCCCGCTCCAGTTCAAGAATCAGGAGGTCCGCATCGTCGCGATTATCTTCCACAATCAGTGCTTTTAATGACTGAGTAGACATTTCTCACCTCACAGACTGTTGGCAGGGGCTAGGTGATTCGTTTAACAATAACCAGAACAACCCCAACCGTTTGACAGCTTCCGTAAATTGCAGAAAATCGACCGGCTTTCTAACATAAGCATTTGTTCCCAGCTTGTAAGCACTCAGCAGATCTTCCTCTTCTTTGGATGAAGTTAAAATGACCACTGGAATGAGACGGGTTCGATCATCTCCCCGAATTCGTCTCAGTACCTCAAGCCCATTAACCCTGGGGAGCTTCAGATCCAGAATAATGACCTGAGGCTGATCACAAACGTCTCGTCCTGCATAAGCACCGGACCCAAAAATATACTCCAGGGCTTCTGCTCCGTCATGCATCACAATTAATGGATTGGTAATATTATTTTTTTCAAACGCAAGCCGTGTCAATTCCTCATCGTCTGGATTATCTTCAATTAGCAGAATATGCCGATTGTGCTCTGAAAACATGCTGAGGCTCCTTCACACTGACAGGCTTGAGGGTGAAATAAAAAGTAGCCCCCCTGTCCACTTCTCCATCTGCCCATACTTCGCCGCCGTGACGATGGATAATTCGGGCTACGGTTGCTAAACCAACGCCGGTACCCGGAAATTCCTGAGTTGTATGTAGTCGCTGAAATGCCCCAAATAGCTTGTCGGCATATGCCATGTCAAAACCGGCGCCATCATCCTGCACATAGAAGGTGGTGATTCCGTTTTCAATCCGTCCAATTTTGATATGAGCGACTGGGCGTTTGGAGGTATATTTCCAGGCGTTTCCAATGAGATTTTCCAAAGCAATTCTCAAAAGATGTGGATCCCCTTGTCCATGCAATCCTGGTTCAATATCAAACTTAACCTGACGCCCTGGGTCTTCAGCATGTAGTTTCTCAGCAATCTCGCTGGCCATCTGACTAAGATCGACTTGTGCGTCCAGATTCATTTCGCTTCGAGTCAGTCTGGACAACTTGAGCATGTCATCAATGAGCTGTCCCATCTGCTGGCTTCCTTGCCGAATCCTGGTGAGATAATCCCGCCCCCGATCATCCAGCCTATTGGCATACAGTTCTAGAATCGCTTGACTGAAACCGTCGATAGTTCTCAATGGCGCCCGCAAATCATGGGAGACGGCATAACTGAACGACTCCAGTTCTTGGTTGACAGCCTGCAACTGAACGGTTCGATCCGCAACCAGTCTTTCCAATTCAGCCCGGGCGTCCCGACGTTCGGTCACATCCAGAATAGAGCCGATATAGCCTAAAAATTCACCACCTGGCGCAAAACGGGGAACCCCCCGATCAATCATCCAGCGATAATTTCCGTCGGCACGCTGCAGCCGATATTCCATTTCAAAACTCTCCTGCTTTTCGAAGGCACGCCTGAACTTATGATCACAGTCATCTCGTTCATCGGCATGTATTACCGAAAGCCAGTCGGTTTGTTCTGCGACCTGTCCGGTAAATTCAAACCATTGACGATTAAAATAAGTATGCTCCCCCTTGGCATTGACCATCCAGATTAACGCGGGCACCGTATCCGCCATCAGTCTAAACCGTTGCTCGCTTTCCACCAGCGCTAAAAGCGCCTTCTTGCGCTCTGTAATATCCAGCATAAATGCAATCCCTTTTTCCCGAGATCCCTCCAGCAGGGTATAGCCGACCAGGACATTCACCGGCTTCCCGTCCTTCCGTTGGTAGCAATCCTCATAAGGCGGAATATATTCCCCAGCCAGCATTCGTTTTAGCTCAATAGGTATAGGATGCGCTTCCGTACTGGCGATATCCGTCCAGAAAATTTTTCCATGGGACAGTTCCTCACGAGTATAGCCCGTCAGGTTCAAATAAGCGTCATTGGCTTCGTACACGTTGCCATTAATATCCCAAAAGGCTATGGCCAGAAGATTTGAATCCGATAAGCGTTTGAATCTGGCTTGGCTTTCCTTTAAGGCATTTTCCGCTTGTTTCTGTTCAGTCAAATCAATCAGGAAAACAAGCCCTTTTTCTTTCGAGCCTTCCAGCATTGTGTAAGCCACCAAAATATCGGCC
>CAZXUP010000174.1:0-6171 GCA_964643815.1 uncultured Vampirovibrionales bacterium | reverse complement strand
CTTGCCTTCGGAGGATATTTTATAGATTTGTATCGTGCCAGACAGAATGATATAGAAGGCTTCTGCGGTTTCCCCCTGTCCAAAGATCATTTCCCCGGCATCATAATGACGCACCGATGCAATATCAGCCAAAGCCTTTGATTGCTCAGGCGTCAATAAGCGGAAGTGAAATAACCGCTTCAGCTTTTCTTCAATGGTTCCTGTGCTTTGCATACCCCTATTTTAGGCGATTTTAATGACCAGAAACACGCAGTCGGTTTCGGCATCAGCCCCATGAGGCGTTCCAGACGGCATATCCAGCATGCTGCCGGGGTGCATCGTGTATTCCGCGTCATTTGCCAGAAATTTGGCCTTGCCCCTGAGCCAGACCACCGTTACATGCTGATCCGTCTTGTGGCACTCCAGGCTCGTTCCAGCCTTGAGCATCACCTTTTTAAATTGGGTATGCCCAATATCGCCCAACCCTTCAATGTGAGGCTTTCCCTCTGGGAAATTCAGGTTATCCAATAAATTCTGATACCGAATATCTTCTTTTGTAAGCAAGTCTTTCATGGTTCCTAGTCCTCCCTGTGTAACCTGATTGGAAGAATACCGGTTCGATGGCTGAATTGCCTTGATTTAAGTCAAGCTACCCATGCCCTAAAATATACCCGACCGTCCCAGTTTGTCGATAACATCCTGACGGTACGCGGGATCGCTCCCTTTTCTCAGGCCAAAAGCCCCGGATTCTTCTTGAGGCAGCCCCGGCAGCCGTTACCGCAACAGCCATCGCTGCTTTCCTCCCGAACGTTTGCCCAGGCAGTTTCCTCGGTTTCTCCCGCCATCATCCCTTTATGATACTCGGGCACTTGTTGCGCAAACCACCGTAAAAAGACGCTCTGATTAAAGCCGGATGGCTTTTTTTGAGGGTCCAGCTTGACGGCAAGGTGATTATAACTGGACACCAGGGACCAGACACCCCATTTTGCCCACAATGTTTCCGCCGTAATTCCGCGTTTTTTCAATTCGGTATGCATTAAGGCATCCGCCTCTTTCAGGCTGTTAAACTTCTTCTTGTTCCTGCTCAGCTGTATCAAACCAGAAGCAGGCTTGACCTCTTGTTTGGAGGCAGGCTTTGACGATTGATGCCCAAAGCGCACGAATTGAAAACGAGGCGAAACCGCAGCGATCACGTCAGCTTTTCCCACTTGAAAGAATGTCCGAATTATGAAAAAAACAGAAGCAAAAGTCCAGTGTTCAGGCTTGGCTCCAGAATTTCACGTCGAGCATTCTTGATAATGACCAGAATAATAGCCGCTTAAACACGCATCAACTCCAAAAACACCCCCCTGAGCTAAAAAACTTTAACAAAACGTTAGTTTCAACCTGTTGAGGAACCGATTGGCTGAGCCTGCGTCTTAAAGTCTATAAGTATTCTATTGGATGTAGAATACGGTATCCCCATTGCCATAAAGGATTTTCAGACATGCCTGATTTGAAACGCATCACCGCTCGACGGATTGCCCTGTTGGCGCTTGTGACGCTTGTTTTCTCCCAAGCCGGAGCCGTTTATGCCGATTCTACCGTGATTGACGGCCCGGGATTTAAAGTCGAGAAGAAAAAAGGCTGGTTTGGTCGCAAAAGCACAGTTTATCAAGATGCGCTGGGCAACCGGGTCGAGAAGAAAACCGGCTTTTTTGGCCGGAAAAGCACCCAAAGCAAGCTGTTTGGCAGTGAAGCCGTCAGGAAGGGCAATAACATGACCGTCACCGGGCCCAATGGCGAGGCGGTAGTCACCCAAAAAAAGACGCTCTTTGGCGGCAAGCAAACGCATGTAGACGGCAATGGGGTTTTCCAGTCTCTGAAAGAGCTGTTCCAGTAGCCATTCCATCGCCAAAAACCAGAATCGACAAGCATTTTTAGCAGTATGTCAAAGTTCGGGCTCAAATCCTCTTGGGGATCGCCCGCATGTAAAATTTCATTCCATTTGGACTAAAGTTCTGTCGCAAACCCGCCGAAACGGGTATTAACAGCATGGAGTAGTAAGTCAGCCGGTGGAGTGCACTATGTCGGACACAGTGATTCGCGTTGAAGACTATATGTCGACCAAACCCCTTCATATCAACCAGGATGATAGTTTGAGCTTTGTGATGAGTATGTTTGAACGCGCGCATATTAGCGGTGCCCCCGTGACCAACGCCCGAGGCGAGTATGTCGGCGTTATTTCCAAGACGGATTTGACCAGCAGCCGTATGCTAAAGCTGATTCCAACCATAAACAGCGCAAAGGCCAAAGACCTGATGACTCCCGGCATCCCTATCTCTATCACCAAAGACGCCCTACTTGAGGAAGCCGTCGATCTGATGCTTGAAAAAACAGTCCACCGGCTTTTCGTCAAGGACGAGTCCGGTAAAATCATTGGGGTTCTTAGCAGTTTCGACTTACTACGCGCCATTCAGCGGCCTACCGAGCAGGAACAGGCATTAAAATTCACAAAAATTACCCCCGATGCCCCAACATCCGACAAAAAAGAACCGAAACTGGACAAGGACAAGGCAGAGCGGGACAAAGACATCGAAAAGCGCATCTTTACGCTGGTCAATCGCAAATATGACGAAGCGATGAGTCAGCAAAAGACAAACTGACCCTGTCTTTCACCCGAATGAAGCGCTGGTAGCGGCTATGCTTCCATGTCGTCCAGTGTGAGGTCCTGCTTGGGCGGCGACGGCTCTTTCTCAGGAGCCTGCTCAGGTTCGGCCTGCCGTTGCACGGCTGGTTCATTCGCTGGCGCATGCTGCCTGGAAGGCGCCACAAACGGTGCAAGCTGCCTGAGATCGCGTTGCTGCCGCTGGGCAATTGTCCCGGCTTCCCATCCGCCAACGGTCATGACAGCCGCCATCAGCAAAGCACCCCCTGCCATCACTGAAAACCAGATTCTCAATATCGACACCCCCTTTTTGACCCGATTCTATTCGCACCAATCCCGAAGAAAAGAAAAATCCTTTACAGACAGAAGCACTTGATTAGCCATCCTTCAGGTTTGGTTTACACCAACCATCAATGCGCTTGCTATCCGTAAAGGAAGTAATGCTCTAAATGTGGATGAGGCTGAGGTGTTAAGAAGAACCCAATTACGGGTATTATCATAAATTTTTTATCGAGACTTTCATATTAGCCTGTCAGGTTATTTTAACAATCATTAGAGGGGGTTCAAAAAACTCAACCATCAGGGAGTTCCTTTACCATGCACAACCGGAATTTTTAGTGTAGAAGTAGTAATCACCGCAGAGCAGAAAACGAATGGAATTTTTCATGTCTCCCATCACCGCCCCCTCCCTGTTTCGAATCTCCCAACCTCCTCAACAAAGCGCCAAGCCTGTTGGTTTTTCGGGGAAATTACCACACTGGCGTTCATCAGAAACAAAAAATGAGACGCTAAACGACAAAATCTCCATCCCAGATAATAATTCGCTGGCCAACCTCCGGCGTTATCTTCGCCTCAGAATTCTGGCGCCATTGGCAGGTATCGCCAGCCTGGGATACGGCGGTTACCAGTTAGCCGATGCGGATGAGGGTGCTCCGATTGCCGCCCGGTTTTACGATGCTTCCGGAAAACCCGCTTCCCGTTGCCAACTGACCATCGACAACGAAGTCAACTGTGACGGCTGGAAACGGGGCCATATTGAGGGCGGCAAGGCATACAACGTTTTATGGCAAGTCGGCGAAGTGTCTAAAGATGGAACATTACAGTTCGACGTTTATAATGGTCCTCGCATCAGTATCGGCAAAATCAAAGCAGACGGCACGATTGTCTCTCCTGATGGAAAAACCGTGGGAAAAGTTTTAGCGGATAAAAATGCCTGGAATGGCCTCTCTAAAGAAGAAAAAGGCGCCGCTGCCATTTTGGTGATGCGCGATGACAGCAATGACGGACCGAAAGCGTGGGCTGTAACCTTGCTGATTCATCTTATGGAAGCATTAGCGGACGGTGTGGAAGAAGCCGAGGACGACTAGGCAAGGGATTACAGGCTTCTGCCAAAATGATTCCCGGCAGATCGCCAGCTACAAGAAGGATATCAGCCTTTAACCTTTCTTCACAAACTGTTCCAAAGTCCTAATTGATTGTTTTTATACAATCAAGAGGGACCACATAGGCAGATAGACGAGAGAGACAGGGACAATGATATCGTTTGACGTGCCGGGGACGACCGCTGAAAGCGCGTCCAGGCAAACTGACAAAACCGATTTGAACGCGGTGTTGGCTCCATCCGCCTTGCAGGATGACCTGGGGTTGAGCCTGCCGGAGCGGCAGACTGAGCTTTCGAGCAATTTCAAGCGTTTGGTGCCTGAACCATCTGCAGCCGGACAAAATAATCCTGCGGTGGAAGCCACACAGCCGTTGCTTACGGCGGATGTATCAGCCCCGGACAGCGAACCGAAAACAACCGAGGAACCGACGCCTGCTGAAGCCCAAACGCCAACCGCTGCCAAAGCACAACCGCCAGCGACGGAAATCTCTGCGAAGCCGACTGCAGAACAGCTCCTGAAAACAGAAAGCCAAAAAGTGGAGCAGGCTGTCGTCGAAGCGCAGATCCAGGCACAGGAAGAAGCAGCGGTGAAAACAGAGCAGGCGAAAGAATCCACCACAGAACGGATCGAAAACCAGATAGAAGAATATACGGCCAAGCGACGAGAAGAAACGCAATCCATCGCAAAACAAACGGCAGAATATGCGGCTCAGCAGCAAGAAAAACAAGCGCTGGCCGACCAGAAAGAAGAACAGACGGCAAGCGAAAAACAGCAACAGGAAGCGGCATCCGACGCCAAAAACGTCACCGCCATCAGCAACCAGGTTCAGGCGGCCAACAGCGCCAGCGCACAAGCCAGCACCCAATTTCATCTGCTGGGCAACATTCTGGGCAAAACGGAGCAGATGATTCAGAACGTGTATCACGAAATGTTGAAAGCCGGACTGGATACGCCGCAAGGCAAGCAGTTGGCACGCACGTTGTTTCGATTGGAAGAACTGAAGGATCGCATTCTGTCCAGCATGCATCAGGCCGAAGAACAAGCCCGGCTGCAAGGCATCTCAATGGAGAATTTAACGACCACCGATTTGGCCAAAATGATCAACCCGACCACTTACGCCAGCAATTTGCCGACGTTTGCCAAAGAACGGCAGGAAGCGGAAAAGCGTCGGATTGAACTCCAGAAAGAATCGGTCGAAAAAAACGTGGCCAATAACCGGCAGCAACTTTCAGAGCAAGCAACATCTGGCGCGGACGGCACAGCAAATAGCCAGATTACCAAATTAAAAAATGATAACCAAACCTTGGGCAATTTAACCAAGCTGCTCTCCAAATATCAGCCAATCGGCGGCCATCAGGGCAACAACGCCTTCAAGCTGGAGCAACAGCCCACGCATACGTCCGGCAAAATGGCTCAGCAGAATCAGATTCAGAAACAAATCGAAGCCAAAACGATTTAACAGATTGATAGGTAAAAAGGTGGGTCGAACGCACCAGGCCGGGGATACCTCCTTATCCCCGGCCTCTCTCCTGTTTTCAGGGAGCGCCTTGGCCTTGCCAGACTTGTCATTCCCGCGAAAGCGGGAATCCAGGGAAAAGCTTAGCAGGCAGCCAGTAGGCTACGGCTTGTTCATTCGCAAACGATCATAATTGGGCAGGTTGAGCGCATTAATCTCAAGCCCTTGTACATACGGTTTGATGAGATACGTTTTTTCCGCCACATAAATTGGCACAATCACCGTGTCTTTTTCCAGCAATAGTGTTTGCGCTTTATCGTAGATTTTTTGTCGTTGCGCCGCATCCAGCGTGACGACTGCTTTTTGAACCAATGCATCATACTGCGCACTTTTCCAGCGCGTAGAGTTATTGCCGCTGTCCGATAAGAACACGTTCATATAACTATCGGCATCGGGATAATCCACGAACCAGCCCATCCGGAAAATCTGCGGCGGATCTTCATCCAGGCGGCTGAGCAGCATCTTCCACTCCATGTTTTCCAGGCGCACATCCACGTTCAGGTTTTTCTTCCACAATGCTTGCGCGATTTCGGCTTCTTTCTGCACATCGTATTGCGTCACAAAACCCAACCGAACCGTCGGAAATCCCCTGCCGTCGGGATAGCCCGCTTCCGCCAGCAAACGGCGCGCTTTTTGCGGATCGTATT
>CAZXUP010000173.1:2482-6208 GCA_964643815.1 uncultured Vampirovibrionales bacterium | reverse complement strand
GTCACGCCGGTTTCGGCTGCGGCTGCGCGAATAACGGATGAATAGGGGTTGGCCCCCCGATGCGCGGGCAGCTTGGAGGGATGGCAGTTAATCAGCAAAAAATCAGGCTGGTCGATCAAGTGCGGTTTCAAAATTTCGCCCCATGATCCGACCAGCACGACATGCGGCTTGAGCGTTTGCAGCAGCGTGGTGAACTCGAATGAATTCATGCCCGGACACACAATATCCGGCAGCCCGGCTGTCTGCACCGTCTGCTGCATCACGCCTTCCGCGGGCTCCCAGAAGTTGGCGCCATCCGGGCGGGATGACCAGCGAAACACACCCACTACCTCGCACAAATCGGCATTTTCGAGCAGGCCTTGCAGCAGCGCCAAGCCTAGGTGGCCATACCCACATAACAGCACCCGAAGGCGGGAATCAGGTTCCGGCGGGGGATTGGGTGGCAGCATAAAGGAACATGGAGAGAGAAATCACCATTTGCAGCTTCACCGGAAAATTCGGCTCATCCCTGGCATCCGGCATCATCTCTCCGTTCAGCCTTGTAATCACAATTTTATTGATCTTGATCAGTCTTTTCTCAATCACGAGTACATTCAGCAAGTCCACCAATGCCGGGTAGGTTCCCGTCGCTTTCAATTCATAGTCGTACTGTTCTACCGGCAAAGACGTCGCAAGAGCGCCAGCAGCACCAGACCCTGCCTCTGCCTCGGGAGCAGCTGCCGGCTGGGCGCCATCTTTTGGCGCTTCTGGCTGCAATAAATCGAACGAGCTATTGGCCGTCGGTGTCAAACTGACATTTTCCCGACGATCATGCGGAGGCTCTAACGGTGGCATCAGCGCCTCGTTTCGATTTTCACCACGCGCCAGCTTCAGCAACTCCGAAGATTCCGAAACCGAAACCACCTTGGACGAGTTTCCCGGCGGCACCGGAATCATCTGGACCTCCAGATTTTTCAACTGTTGTTCCAAAACGCCATATTGCCGCTGCGAGTCCTGCTTTTCCGAAAGAGCCTGTTTTTGCTGCTGAATCGCATCATCACTGCTTTTAATCTTATCCAGGTTGGGACGCAAGATCGTATCCCACCCAATGCCATACAGCGTGAAGCCCATCAGCACAATCAGGCCCAGGTTCTTCATATCCATCATCACTTTGATGGCGGTATTCAGATTACGCTTTACACTCCCAAGCTTCACATTCACAGCCATCAGCCACCTCCCTGACCCGGCGACGCGGACGAGGCGCCACCGGCGGCTTTATTCTGGATGCCCCAGGTAAAATAAGACTGTCCGTCTTCCGTTGCGGCAGGCGCGGCATTGGATACTTCCAAATCGCCATTTTGCAACAGGGAATTCAACTGAGCCGGCAACCGGTTCACCGGGTCCAGCGTCATCGCCTTTCCTTCCAGATTCACCTTCACGGGATCTTCCGGCTTCTCCAACGTCAATTCCACTTTTTCCAGCCAAACCTCGCCTGTGGTCATACTGCCCAGGCGAACCATGAAATTATTGAGCCGGACATTCTGGTCCACAATTTTTTTAATGTATTTCTTGCGGTTGATCTCGTTCACCTGCTCGGCATTGGCAGAAGCGCCCAACTTGGCCATATTGGCGATAATCCGGTTTCTTTCCTCGTCTTTCTGCCAGATGATGAGGGCCAGAACCGCCCAAAGCAGCAGGCAAAGCACAAAAACAGCGCCATCCGCAATCAGCAGCCATTTAAACGCCTCTTTGCGGTAATTCATGATGCCGACTACATCTTCAGCGGTATCCGACACAAAGTTCATCCTGGGCAGCTCGGCCAGTTCCGTGTAGAAGACTCCGCCAATACCTTCAAGAGTACAAGGGAATTGCCCTTCGGATACACCACGGGAACGCAGCGTCAACGCATTCTGATCAATCACAATCAGGCTGCCCTGAAAACTTAAACGGTTGATCAACGTATCGCTGCTGATACGGCTGGCATTGTTCACGATCACCAACTTACCGAAGGCTTCCATCTCGGTAAAGGTTTCAAAGTCCTGCTGGATCTCCTGAATCACGCCCTGATCATCTTCCGCCGTCACGGAAAGCGGCGCATCCGCGGTTTTCTGGATCTGCAATCCTTGCTGGATGGACGTGTAAAACGAGTTATCGCTAATCACCAGGAGACACCACCGTGCCTGGCTGTCGATTTCTTCGCTGACCGCGCCCGTAGAGACCAAGCCTCGCAAAATGCTGAAATAGTTCAGCTCAATTCCCAACAGGGGAATCCGCAATTCCTGAAAAATCTGCGTGTACTTTTCAATTTCGGTTTTCGGAAAGGCCGAGTACAACAAGCGGCTTTCATCCAGATTGATCCAGTCAATCTGGGGCTCGACCTTTTTGAAAATATAAAAGCGCTCCGCCTCGGACACCAGGGCAAAACGAAGCTCATCCTTGGTAAACTCAGCCGGCAGTTCGATCTCCCGCGTGAAAAAACTGGGCAGTATCAAGACCGCAGGCGTCACAAAGGGTATCCGGTTCAGGTTGTACAAGTCCCGGATAGTTTGGGCCATTTGATCCCGGTCCGCCATCTGACGTGAAATCTGATCAAACTGACAAGGCAGGGAAGCGGTCTTCTCGATTTCCCCTGTCTTCTCGTCGTATTGGATCAGCTCAATATAATCCAGCGTCGGGAAAATGTTTAAAGAAACGGGCAACTTCTTGGAACTCATGACTCCCAGCAGGCCGTTTTAAAGCATTTCTACAAGTATGACGTTATTATACCTCGACTTTCACAAGAAGATTGCGGCAAGCCAACGCACTTCCTCCATTCAGCCGAATCTTTCGCACTGCCAGCAGCACACTCAACATTGCCCAGAGCGCCATTTGAATGGGAAAAAGTACACAACGCCCTCAAGCCAAACGTTTAAACAGCGCAACGGAAAAGCCGCCCCTAAAAAAACTGATGCGCAATCCGGAATCTCTGTTATAATAAGCAGACGTGGATGAGCATAGTGTACGTACGGGTTTTTCTCGAACGACTGCTCCGGAGTGGATGCGTGGAACGCAAACAGTAACGCGTGTAGAGACCCCAATAAGAGAGTTATCAGGGTGAGAACAGCTTATTCCAATCGCCAGACAATGTATGCCGATGCAGCTTATCCCGAGCTTCATCCGGTATCGCCGCGACATTTTCGGCAAAAGCCTCTCAAATCCCATCAGCGCAAACACACCACGCAAGCAGAATTTGTATTTTACGCCATCATCAACGCCGCCCTGATTTTTGGGTTGGCGCAATGCGCGCGCACCTTGATTGGCGATACATTAAACCTTTCCGTTCTGATGAAAAGCCAGGCTTCTGTTCAACAGTTTCAGGCGCAGACGCAACGTGAAAATCATCTGCTGAATGACAAGATTAAGCTTTACTCCTCGGCCTCCGGTATTGAGGAGTTGGCGCGCAACTATCTGAACATGGTCGGTAAAAACGAACTGCCTGTCCGCTTTTTATAATCGCCCTGACTCTAACGGTTGTCATCTGTCATTCCCGCCCCTGCCTTCGCGGGGATGACAATAAATCAAAAAAAAGAACCCGCCCATAAGACGGGTTCTTTTTGATCGGTCTAAAATAGCAATGCTATTTTTTAGCAACCAGTTCTTTGAAGCGTTTACCGGGCATGAAAACCGGCACCGTTTTGGCGCTGATATGAATTTGTTTGCCGGTTTGCGGATTGCGTCCCGTACGGGCTGCCCGCTTACGACTTTCAA
>CAZXUP010000173.1:0-2472 GCA_964643815.1 uncultured Vampirovibrionales bacterium | reverse complement strand
AAAACCGACCAGGGTTACTTTTTTTCCTTTGGAAACGCTTTTCTCAATCGCTTCCAGCACGGCACCCAAAACAGAAGCCACTGCCTTTTGGGAATTCTTGGTTTTCTTGGCGACCTCTTGTACGAGTTCTTCCTTGTTCATGAGAAATCGACACTCCACAAATCATTAACAAGCCGATTATACGGATGCTTTCAAAAAAAGGCAACGCTCTTTCCCCGTCAATCGGAATTAGTATCCGGTTTCATCCTGAAAATATATACCCAATAGAATTTAGAGCGGTTTTCAATATATACAACGTTGGAAAATCGGCCAAAAATTGGCAATACTTCTCTTTTTAGCCTAATATTGCCCGCTCAAATCCACAGCATCTCCGCTGACAATGGTTAGCCCCGAGCTGGTGCCAATCCGGTTAACCCCTGCATCCAAAAACCGAAGCGCTTGTTGCCGGGTTTTAATACCACCGCTGGCCTTGATTCCGACCGTCCGATCAAATTTTCCAAGCGTTTCACGAATCAAACGAACCGCTTCCAGGGTTGCCCCTTGCCCGCCTTCCACCATACCGGTTGATGTCTTGACCATCGCCATACCGGTTTGCGCGCACCACTGGCTCACCGCCACAATGTCATCATGGGTCAGCAAATCGGTTTCGATAATGACTTTAATCGGTCGCCCTTGCGCTGCCTGAGCCGCGGCCTCCAACTCGGTTTTCACGTGTGTGCCGTTTATTCTGACGTCATTTTTCAACGCCGCCACATCAATCACCCAGTCCAGCTCATCCGCACCCGCTCCAACAGCGGCCCGGGTTTCCGCCAGTTTATCCGCCGTAGAAAAAGACCCGACCGTCGGCTGTTTCAATTCATCCGCCAGTTTCACTTTTTGATTGGGAAAGCCGATGACCGTTGCAACTTGTACAGACGAACCGGCCAAAGCGACTTTTGCCTGTTGAATATGGCGCGGACGCACGCACACGGCATAGAAACCGGCGTCTCTGGCTTCGCTGCACAGTTTTTCAATCGCCCGAGCTTCATCCTCACCCGGTGCAAACGTCAGCTTGGTATGATCAATCGCCTGGGCCAAGCGGCGGTTTTCGGCAGCGCCTTGCTGTTCTGTTTCGTTCGATACATTCATCGTGGTCATGCCACCCCTCCTTTGATGCTTGTTCTGATTCTCGCCAAAAACAGGTTTTCCAGCAACCGGCAGATACAGCCTCATCCTTGCAATGCTCCTTTCCTATTTTTGCCCCATTTTTGTCAGCGCGAAAAAGCCGTTACGCCGTGTAATTAAGCGGACGCCTAATTGCACCAACAATTGCGCCAAAAGAGACTTTTTTTGCGGGCGCCTGTTTCGACATGACATCCGGTTCTTCAATCTCTACCACCAATGGCCGGTGATCGGACGCAATCGCCCAGGGATATTTCCGAAATTTTCCGGCCACATAGGCCTTGCGAACCTGTGCTGATAACTCGGGCGAAACAAAAAGATAATCCAGCTTCGCATCCGGATAGTCTGCAATCCCCCGCCAAGTGGGCGCTGGATTATTATCTTTCAACATCACTTCCGTAAAACGATGGGCCGGTCTGGAATCTTTTTGCAAAACATCCAACACAGTATTCCCATTCAGAGAATCAGGCAGGGCATTCAAATCGCCCCCCAGCAGGATATGCGCCTTTTCGTTCTGTTTGATCCGTTTATCCACAACCCATTTAGCCAGCTTCACCCCTTGCAGGCGGTTTTGCAAGGTTTCATCCTCTTTGCCCTGCATCGAAGACAGATGCATGTTCAAAACTTGAAACTCATAACCGGTCGGCGTGCGGAACCGGGCTTCCAACATATCCCATTCGCCATAACTTTTTTGCGCCGAGACCTGCATGTGGGCCTTGGCCATAATGGCTGTTCGCTTTCCGTTAGAACCTTTATCACAGACGCTAATATGAGGATATTTGCCCTCCAGGAAATCCTGATTGAACTCAGTCGCAAAGCGCCTATCTCCCATTTCCTGAAGCATAATGACATCCGGGTTTTCCCTAAAAATAGCAGTTGCCACTGCTCTCATGCTATCTGCATGTTTAAGCAATCGCCCATTTTTGGCACGATACATATTTTGCACGTTATAGGTCATGATCTTGCGGCGTTCACCGGCAAAAGTCACTTGCCGAACAGCAGGTTCAGAAGCCATCCTTACCTTACCGATCAGGCCAGGACGTACAGGCTTGACGCTTTGCAAACTAACCGCCGGTATCATCACCACGCCCCAAACTACGCTTAGCCATCACGACCGCGCTAATCAGCAAAAACGGAACGATATTCATAGCCACCCCAAGGATTTCAAGGCATCCCTAGGCTCAAAAAGCCCATGACTATTTAAAACCAACCATGGGGTATATTCACTCGTCCGTGAAGAAACTTTACATTTCTAACCTATCTGTCATTCCCGCCGGAGTTTATCCCCGCGAAGGCGGGGGCGGGAATGAC
>CAZXUP010000172.1:4444-6258 GCA_964643815.1 uncultured Vampirovibrionales bacterium | reverse complement strand
CTTAGCAACATGGTCTCCAAGGCCACCGGACAAAATATTACCAACGCGGCCTTCAGCGATGCTACCGTTGATTTGCTGGATAAAAACCAGAAGCTCTTTAGTCCACTCCAGTCGGTTTACCTGGCAGGCATTCTAAAGCTGAAATTCGTTTAAGCCGAAGCATGTTGAAAATGTCTTTGCACCTGTTCGGCCTGTTGGCTGAATGGGTGTAAAGCGTTTTGATGCAGGGTTTTAACCGGCTGATTTATCCGGGCTTTTTTCAACCAAAATAAACCGGGTGTAATTTTCTTTCAAATCCTGCAAGTTGTCTTCCACCACTTGCAAACCGTAAATCTCCGCGAGATGCCTGCTGCCCATGACCGCCGTGCCGCTTGGCAATTTTCCGCTGCCCAGCCACTCGGCGGCTTTGGCGTTGTCCACCAAATCCCCCTCGCCCGAAACTTGTTTAAGATGAGGGTATTTTTGCTTCAACGTCTCCCGGCATTGAGCAAATACCTGGGGGTGGCCCATCACGGTTGTGATCTCACTAAAGTGAGCTTCAGGGCGAATCATCAGGGCATGGGCAATTTTAATCTCAAATTGCTCGACAATCTGTACCGGGTATTTCTCCAGGGCGCTGGTGGTTTCTTCCACGTAGCCACCGGTCGAATTGTAAATGGCGCACTGGCCACGAGAAATTTCTCCCTGGCACAGCGCTTCCATGACGCCTTTTGAGGTGTAGAGATACTTGATTGCAAAGTTCTCAAATGTGGGGGCTTCAAGTTTGGTTTTTTGAATGTAATGTCCGACGGCTTCTTCGTTAAAGCTGCCTTGTCCACCTTGAATACCGATAACGAGACAAGCAGATTGTTGCGAAGAAGGAGATTGGGAAATCATTTCAGCAGTCATCTAATGGGTACTCTCTATCTTCAAACTGTGTTCATGAATCAACTCATACAGCGCCCGGACAAACTCGGGTGACAGGTCCAGTTCATGGGCGCGCGCCATTTTCGATTGCAGAACCTGCTGCCAGCGGGTTTCATCCAATGGGGCGAGGCCTTGTTCTTTTTTGAATTGACCAATGGCCTCTACAATTTGCAGACGTTCAGCCAGAAGCATCAGCATTTGCTCATCCAGCGCATCAATGGCTTGCCGCCAGTTGTCCAGTTGGGTGCTCATGCATTCTGTGCCTTGTGTCTCAAATAATGATCCATCAACACCAATGCGGCCATGGCTTCCACAATCGGCACGGCACGGGGCAACACACAGGGGTCGTGCCGCCCAGTGGCTTCCAGCGTGGTTTCCGTCTGGTTTTTATCCACGGTTTGTTGTGGTTTGCTGATGGTGGATGTGGGTTTGACGGCTACCCGGAAGTAAATCGGTTCGCCGTTTGAAATGCCGCCCAGAACGCCGCCTGCATGGTTGGTGTGTGTATGGACGCCATCGTTGCCGTTTTTGTAAAACGCGTCGTTGTGTTCGCTGCCGCGCAATGTCACGCCATCAAAGCCAGAGCCGATTTCAAACCCTTTCACCGCGTTGATGCTGAGCATGGCTTTGCCCAAGTCGGCATGCAGTTTATCAAACACCGGCTCGCCTAAGCCTACGGGTGTGTTGTGGACAACGCACCGAATCACGCCACCGACGGAATCCCCGGCATCACGGACAGATTCAATCAGTTCAATCATTTTTTGCGCGGCATCCGCATCCGGGCAGCGTACGATGTTGGCTTCCACGCTGGCTACCGTAACGCTTTGCATGGCGACAACCGCCTTGATGTGGCTGACTTGTTCGACGTAGGCGACGATCGGTTTTTTAATGAGTGTTTTGGCGGCGTT
>CAZXUP010000172.1:0-4434 GCA_964643815.1 uncultured Vampirovibrionales bacterium | reverse complement strand
CTACGTTCAGTTTTTCTTTCAGAAACTTTTTGGCGACTGCGCCTGCAGCCACGCGCGCCAAGGTTTCGCGGGCTGATGCGCGTCCGCTGCCACGCCAGTCTCTCACGCCGTATTTTTTCTCAAACGTGTAATCGGCATGGCCGGGGCGATACACGTCTTTGAGATGATCATAATCATCGGATTTGGCGTCCTTGTTGTAGGCCATCAGCAAAATAGGCGTGCCGGTGGTTTTGCCGTCCATCATGCCGGAGAGAATGTGAATTTCATCCTGCTCGTTGCGCGGTGTCGTAATGCGGCTTTGGCCGGGGCGTCGGCGGTCCAGCTCCTGCTGGATTTCATCTTTTGAAATCTCCAGGCCGGGCGGGCAACCGTCAATGACAACGCCCACCGCGCCGCCATGGGATTCGCCAAAGGTGCTGATGCGAAACAGGTGTCCGAACGAACTGCCGGCGCTCATACGCAAGCCTCCTGCCGGAGCGGTTTCATGTTTAGTGTGTTCAGGGTTTCGTTCAGCAATTGGTTTTTTGTTTTGCCGTCGGTTGAAATGGTGATGTCCGAATAGTGCGCGTAGAGTGGTGTTCTCAGTGCGTATAATTCTGCGGTTTTTTGCTTGTCCCGAAGCAACGGACGGGACGAGTCGAGGCCAAGCCGGACGAGCGTGGTTTCTAGTTCGGTATCCAGGTAGATTGTCACGGCATTTTGTTTCAGGTAATCCATCGCCAGTTTATTCATCACAACGCCACCGCCTGTTGAAACCACAATGTTGCGTTGATGCTGCAACGATTGCGCGACGGCCAGTTCCAGTTCGCGAAATTTTAACTCACCGTCCTGCTCAAAAATCTCGTTGATGCTGTCGCGACCCGAAAGCGCCATGATTTCCTGATCGGTATCGACATGCCGAAGTCCCAGAGCCTCTGCCAGCAGCGGCGCCAACATGCTTTTGCCCGCGCCCATAAAGCCAATCAAAATAATTTTATCGGTTTGAGTGGGTTGAATTGTTTGGGAGTGGACGCCCATTTTTTGCAGTTCGTTCCAAAAATTGGGAAACGTTTTATTCACCACATCCGGGTTTTCGATTTGCATGCCCGGCAAGTGAGCGCCCGCCACGGCAAACGACATCGCCATGCGGTGATCGCCGTATGTGTTGATGCATGCGGGTTGCGGGTTGCCGCCATGAATCTCAATTGAATCCGTCGTGGTGACGGTGTGAATCCCCATTTCGGAAAGCTCTTGCTCGATGGCACTCAAACGATCCGTTTCCTTCACCCGGAGTGATTGCAGACCGGTTATGCGTGTTATGCCGGGCGCGAACGCGGCCAACACGGCCAGCGTCTGGGCCTGATCCGGGCAATCGCGCATATCGACATCCAACGCTTGAACACCCTCGCCACGAATCGTCATTGAATTGTCGCCCGTGATAATTTGATTGCCCATCTCGGCCAAAATCTGAATGAAACGCATATCCGCTTGTTTCGATTTCGGGTTGAAATGCCTGAGTGTGAGGGTTGAGCGGGTCAGCGCAGCAATCGCCAAAAAATAGGCCGCGCTGGATGCGTCGGCTTCCACGGTATATTCCATTGCAGCGTAGTTCTGATCGTCTGCAATGCGGATGGTTTGATAGTTGTTGTTTTGCACCGAAACGCCGAATTGTTTAATCGTCTCGATGGTCATATCGAGATACGGTTTGGAAATCAGCTCGCCCGTGACTTCAATTTCAAGTTTGCCAATGAGAGGGGCGATCATCATCAACGCCGACACATACTGGCTGCTGGTGCGGCCATCTACTTGCACTTTTCCAGCATTTAATGCGGATGAAGAAATGCGCACCGGCGGATAGCCATCGCGATCGAGATATTCAATGCGCGCGCCCAGTTGGCGCAAGCTGTCCACCAAGTCTTTCACAGGGCGTTGGTTGAGGCCGTGTTGCCCTTGCAGAATTTGCGTTCCGGGAATAATGCAAGACAGCGCAATCAAGAAGCGCAGCGTGGCGGCGGACAGATTGGCATCCAAAGCGACGTCTTTGTCTGGTACGTCGTGAACGCTGCCGATTACCTCAACGCCATCTTCTATTTGAACGGTGCGAATGCCCAGCGCATTCAGGCAATCCAGCATGGCCTGAGTATCATCGCTGATCAGCGGATTGCGAATTAGCACCGTGTTGTCTGTTAAGGCGGCCAACAACAAGGCCCGCAGCGTGTAGCTTTTGGAACCCGGCACCGTGACTTCGACGTTGTCGCTTGCTGTCAGCGGCTTGCGTAAGGGATGAACGTGAAGACGGGTCATGCGGGCATTACGACCTTCTCAACAGGCTGTTGGGCTGGTGCAATTTGCGTCAGAATCTCGTCAAACTCGGGCCAGGTAATTTGCTGGCGGGCGTCTGTCCAGGCGAACCGTGGGTTGGGATGCACTTCCACCACCATGCCGTCATATGTGTGACGAACGGATTCGTGCGCCAAGTCGATAATCTTGTCCGAGTGGCCTGCGATATGCGAGAGGTCGAGCAGCATCTTCATGCCGGTTTTTTCCTTGATGCGCATGGCCATGGCCGAATCCGGGCGATTGCGCCAGCCTTCCGGGTTATGGCCGTTGGGGGTAAAGCCCCGATGGCACAGCACGACGTTGCTGGCCTCAATGCCGCCTTCCAGCACGTGCGCGACAATGCCTTCCCAGTGCGATTCACACGTCCAGGGCTGGTTTTTCACCATCAAATGAACACGCGGGTCGCTGGCGGCCACGCGGGCGATTTCCTGCTGGATGTAGTGGTTCTGGTTGCGGGCGCCAATCCACAGCATCAGTTTTTGCTCGCCCAGCACAGGCAACACCTGGCTTAAAATGGTCTCGGCTTGCTCCGGCACCAGCACTTCGGTTGCCGGGTTCAGGCCCATTTTGGCGGCTTCCGCCAGCAGCGGAATGCCCGTTTCTTTCAAACCGTCAAAGCCGGGCTTGGTGCGGGGCTTCCACAGGCTGATGCGCACAAAATCCACGGCGCGCTGACGGGCTTCGTGCAGGCTGGTCAGCACCTGCTCGCGGTTTTCCGCCGAACACGGTCCGGCGACGATGGTTGGGTGATGAGGGTGATGTGTGGTTTTCATAGGGTCTCCATTAATTGAGGTAAAAATTTGGGTCTGAATATACAAAAACAGCTCCCGGGTAATGGGAGCTGTTTGTTGAACCTGTAAGCTTTACTTCTTTTACACGTTAACAAACGACTCCCGGACGGAAGCCATAAAAGTAAAAGAAGTAAAACGGACGAGTCATCATAGTATTTATCACCCTACTGGGCTTTAGCAAGCTTGTCAACCCCAAACACCCAAAAAGAGGCGGAAAAATTACAAAACTTTGTTCGGATCTGAAGCTTTTTACTCATTACGTTTTGTCAATATTGTCTGAAGGACACTAACGTTGATCCGGGTTTCCCTGCCATAATGTTGCCTGATGTTCGCCGTGGGTGGGCGTCTTGTTTGTACTCTTTTTTGGAGCGTGGCGCGAATATGAAGCCTGGTGTGGATACGGGTGACTTGGCTTGGGTCCTGGTTGCCTCATCGTTGATTATGTTGATGACGCCTGCGGTTGGGTTGTTTTATGGCGGCATGGTGCGCCGCAAGAACGTGCTGTCCACCATCATGCTCAGTTTTTCGGCGTTGATTGTGGTGACCATCCAGTGGGTGCTGTTTGGCTACAGCCTGTCGTTCGGGCCGGATGTCGGGCATCTGATCGGCAGCCTGGACTGGGTTGGCTTGCGAAACGTGGGGCTGCTGCCCTACGAGGCCTATGCGCAGACGATTCCACACTTGGCCTATATGTTGTTCCAGATGAAATTTGCCATCATCGCCCCTGCGCTGATTAGCGGGGCCTTTGTCGAGCGTATTCGCTTCAGCTCGTTTCTGATTTTTTGTGTATTGTGGTCCACGCTGGTCTACGATCCGATGGCTCATTGGATCTGGGGTGTGGGCGGCTGGCTCAAAAACCTGGGCGCGCTCGATTTTGCGGGCGGGACGGTCATTCATATCACGGCGGGGGTTGCCGCGCTGGCGATGTCGCTGGTGATTCGCAAGCGCAAAGGCTTTGGTCGGGTGAGTATGGAACCCAGCAGCGTGCTGCTGACCCTGTTGGGCGTCATTTTGCTGTGGTTTGGCTGGTTCGGGTTTAACGGCGGCAGTGCCTTATCTGCCAACGAAACGGCCGTTCATGCGCTCGTCACCACCAACGTGGCTGCCGCTGCCGCTGCGCTGACGTGGATGGTCCTTAGCTGGCGTCACAGTCGCCCCAGCGTGATTGGTGTGGCGACCGGCGTAGTGGCGGGCCTGGTGGCGATTACCCCGGCGTGCGGGTATGTGGGCGTGATTTCGGCCATGATTATCGGGGCCGTGGCCTCGGTGGTGTCTTACTACTGCATCCAGTTGCGCAACCGCTTAAACATTGACGAATCGCTGG
>CAZXUP010000171.1:0-6318 GCA_964643815.1 uncultured Vampirovibrionales bacterium | reverse complement strand
CGCCCACGGTGTACTTTCCGTTGATTGTGCCGGAAGCCATGATGATTGAACCGACCGAAACGGAATCGAAAGAAACGCTCGATCAGTTTGTGGCTGCCATGAAAACTATTGCGGAAGAATGCCGGACGAATCCGCAACTGGTGCTGGATGCGCCGTATACGACACCGGTGCGCAAGGTGGATGAAGTCACCGCGGCCCGCAGCCCGAACCTGAACTATTACGCGTCGTAGCGATTCGGTTTTCTAGGCTTCGTAGCCGAGGGCGGTCCAATATTCGCTATAGTCATCCTTGCGGACTTCGACGCCTTTTTCAAGCTCTTTGGGTCTGAAGATGCCCGTATTGGCGATATAGGTTTTGGCGCTGCTGCCAATCGATCCCATACCGGCTTGCAAGCCTTGCAAATAGCTGCCGACAAATCGCCGTTCTTCCGGAGAAATATTGAGTAGGCTCGCCTGCCCAACACCTGTCAGGTTGGCTGTTTGCGCCATCTGTGGGCTGACGCCGCCAACGCCAAGCGCGGCAAAGCTGCCCAGATTGATACCGGCATTTGCTGCCATGGTCATTTCTCCAAAAATTCGCTCTCTAAATAAAATAAAAACAAATATATACGGAGAATTGCCTTTGCGTTACAAAATTTCAAAGTCAGGTGTGTATGGCGGTCGGGCAGTTTGTTTCCAATAATCCAGCCAACTCCTCGAAAACCGCTAAGTTTTTTTCCTGGGCAAAGCAGCCGGGAGACAGCTCAAAAACCGGCAGCGTGGCCAACAGGGGGACAGATAGAAACGGTTCCAGTGTTGAAATCAGGCTTTGGATGGCCGGATCTGGCGAGGGCTTGGGCATGCCGGAGAGGATGACGCCTTTGACGTTGATTTGCCGGTGTTGCAGGCTTTCCACCGTGAGCAGGGTGTGGTTGATGGTGCCCAGTTGTGGCGCTGTTACTATCAGTGTGGGCAGTTGCAGCATCCGGATCAGATCGATCATTTCAAAGCCGGGCGCTACTGGCACGCGAACTCCGCCCGCGCCTTCCACCAGCACATGCTGATATTGGCTTTGCAATCGTTGAAAGTCCGCTAAAAACTGTTTGGGATTGATGAGCCGTTCATGATCGGCGGCATAGGGCGCTACGGGCTCCGGAAACACATACGAACAAAACGAGGGAATGTCTGTACCTGCCCACTGTTTGATGCTGGTGGGGTCTTCCGGGCTTTCCGGATTGGGAGAACCGGTTTGGACCGGTTTATAGACGCAAACCGTTTTCCCTGCATGGTGCAAACAGGATGCCAGCCCAGCGGTGACAACCGTCTTGCCGACGTTTGTGCCGGTGCCTGTGATGAAAAGCGACATGCAGCCTAGACGGTCAACGCCACTTCTTTGGTTGCTGCAAGCTCATCAGCCGGGCGCACCTTGCGGGCAAAGCGCGGCATCAGGTCGGCGGATGTCATCAGGCCGTAAAAGCCGCGCTCGTACAGTTCGGTGGCGCGCAGCATAAAGCCCAATGCCGGACCACACACGTTGTCCACCATCGTGGCTTCATCGCTGACCACAAACTGGTGGCTGCCGACAGCGCCGCTGGCGGTGCGCCCGGTCACAGTCACGGTGGTGCTGACCGGTTTGTTGGCATTGCGGGTATCCACCAAGCCGCCAACCCGGACGCGATCCCGCGGGCAAACACCTGCGAGTTCCAAAATCACGTCATCGGCGTGCTCCATGTCCACCAGCTTCAGCAGGCCGCCGCGTACTTCCAGTTCCTCGGCAATTTCCTCGTCGCTCATGCAGGCAACGCGCTTGGCGTCAAAGCCTTCCAGGTGAATGAAATCTTCGCGCACGGTGGCTTTGTAGGCTTCCCAGTTGGCGATACCGACGCCAAAGTGGATGTTGACTTCCAGTACTTCTGCAAACGAGTGTGCAGCCACGGCGGCAATGGTGGTCAAGAAGCCCGGGGTTGCGCCGGCACCCGTGATGTAGAGAATTTTCCGGCTTTGTAAATCTCTGTGCAGGGCAAACAGGCGTTCTACCGCTTCGGTGCGCTTCAGGGCATCGACAAAGACACCTTCAAAGTCGGTTTCATCGGCAATGCGCTGGACGGTATCGGCAAAAAACTCGACCGGCAGGTTGGGCAGCGCCATAAACACGGCGTCAATATCATCGCCGTGAGCTTTCAGCAGGCTGATGATGGAATCGGAATCGTTGGTCATTGGTTGAGACAGGTTTTGCAGGTCATCCAGCCCCAGGCCGCTGGCGTTGAAGGCAAAGCCTTGGCTATCGGCAACGCCGACCAGCTTGAAATCCGGACGTTGGGGAATCAGCCGGGCCATACCCTTGCCCAGCCCGCCAAAGCCAAACACCGCTACACGAACCGCTTGAGCCTGTTGCATATCCAATTCCTCATCTCACGATCTAAACGTGAGAACACTCTATCCGAAAGGCTGCCCTGAGACAAGAATCAGGAGCGCCTGTGTTGCGGTTACCGGGCGGCTGCCTGCAACAACTGCGCGCGGCCCACATGGTTGTAATGGCAAACGGCAAGCGCCAGGCCGTCGGCTGCGTCATCGGGGGTGGGTTTTTTATCCAGTTGCAGCAATTCCACCAGCATTTCTTGCACCTCAGCTTATTCCGCCTTGCCATAGCCGGTAATGGCTTGTTTCACTTGCATTGGGGTGTATTCATACACTGGCAAGCCAAACCGGCTGACAATCATCAGGATCACGCCTCGTGCCTGAGCTACCGGCACCAGGGTGGTGGCGTTTCGAAAATAGAACAGGCGTTCAATGGAGACGACATCCGGCTGCAGTTCGCTGATGAGAACCGTCAAATCGTCATGAATTTCTTGAAGGCGCGCGCCATCCGGTTTATCTTTGGAGGTAGCGATAATGCCCCACTGACACGGGCCAAACGGCTGTCCTTGTCCACCGGAAACCACTTCCAGCAAGCCGAAACCAATCTTGCCCAAACCCGGATCAATGCCCAATATTCTCATACCCACCATTAAAGCGGTTCTCCCGGCAAAGCGCAATCTTTGTCCTGTTTCTGGATTGCTGGGGCTGGGCTTGCTGACGTTGGGTGTGTTGATGGCTTTGGGAGCGCCGGGTTTCGGCTTGTGGATGCTACCCTGGCTTGCCCTGATCCCGCTCTTGCTATGGGTTGACCGGCAAACTGATTTGAAAACAATCTTTTGGGGCGGATTGCTGTGGGGTTTTGGCTATCATGGCTTGTTCTGTTTGTGGTTTTTTGACTTGCATCCGCTGACCTGGCTGGGGTTTGACGAGATTTCAAGCCGTCTGGTGACGCTGGCTGGCTGGTTGCTGATTGCCGTCGAAGGCGGCTTGCTGGGTGGCGGGCTGATGCTGGGCTATCGCAAGCTGACGCAGGGCTGGCAGCGTTTGGTTCTATTTCCGATCCTATGGGTCTTTGCTTTCTCCATGCTCAACTGGACGCCACTCGCTTTGCCTTGGGCGCTTCTTGAGTACACACAAGCCCCGCTGTGGCCGATGCGTTGGTTGGCTGGCATCATTAGCGGTAGCGGACTGACGCTGCTGCTGGTCTTTCATAACGTGTTTTGGGCACAGTGGCTTTCGACTCGAGGTGCTTGGCAGCCCGGTAAAGCGATGGTTTCGGCTTTGCCTGCTTTGCTGGCGCCCGGCTTGGTTGGATTGCTTGCCTTGTGGCCGTTCCCGGTGAAGCCTGGACCTTGGCCGATGCCGGTGGCGGTGATTCAGGCCAATTTGCCTATTGAAATTATTCGGTCTGCGTCGCTCAACCGGGAGATTATCGGGCCTGACTACCTCGATCCGCCCCGGAAAGTCGATTTCCCGCCGGGCACGTTGCTGGTGTATCCGGAAGAAGGGGTGGTTTCCGGCTGGGTGCCAATGGAAACGCCGCTGGAAAACCCGATTATGGCTCAATTACAGCAGCTTTCGGATAATAAGCAGCTTTTGATTGCCGTTGGCGTCAGCGCGGTGGATGCGAAAGAGCGTCGTTATAATGCAATTGCCTTGCTTCAACCGAAGAGAGAATCCTTACAGGAGGCTTCGGTGCAGTTTTATCGCAAACGGCGTCTGGTGCCCTTTGGCGAATACACGCCCTATGGATTGAACGCGCCGTTGACACAGCTTTTGAATGCGCTGAAAATCGACTATTCAACCCCATATCAGTCGGGTGATACAGCGCCTCTGCTGGATGTTGGAGCGACGAAAGTGGGTGGTCTGGTTTGCTTTGAGTTGATTGACAGTGCTCCTCTGTTTGGTGGATTTGCCCGACAGTACGGACATCAAGGCGCACAATTGCTGATTAACACCAGTAACATGGGATGGTTTCATCAAAACCCGCTGCTGGAGGCCCAGTTTCTGGCGATTGGGCAAATCCGGGCTGCCGAAACCGGGCTGCCACTGGTGATGTCAAGCAACACGGGTATCTCCGCCATTCTCTCATCGCACGGTGATATTTTGATCCAAACCCGGCCGGATCAAGCCCAAGCTGGCGTCACGCAAATGATTGTTTACCCGCAAGCGGCTTCAATAAATTCCCCCAAATAATGCATCCCCATTCCTCCAAAACCGATCATACTGACTAATGGTAGGCATCCGTCAGTAAAAAGCGACCTTGGTTCATATGTCTGTTCAACCGCCAAAACTGGTTGCCGTGGGCTTCCAGAAAAACACAGCCAGCGCGCTCCTCCAGCAATTTGAGGAGTTGTATATCTATGGCGTTCTCAGCCAGCTAAGCCGCTTTACCGAGCTGCAGTACAAAGATGTGGCGACCATTAGCGACAAAACCGTGCTGGATGCCAAACTGACCTACGATGCCGGTTTGAGCAGGCTTCAGCAAGTCTGCCAGTCCAGCCGGACAAACTATGCGTTTACCGGTGTGCTCAGTCATTCGTCCGGCAATGGACCCACCCTGGGCGAAGTCAAAATCACGTTCCGCTTATACGAAGCCAGGGGAAACCGCTACATTGTGGATGAAGTGGCCACCCTTCGCACGGATGCAGAGGGCGATCCCCAGTCTCTATACCTGCATGCGCCCGAGCTGAACCGGCTGATTAACGTCACAACCAACCATTTTATCCAGGCCGTTTTTGGCGAAGACCCCGAAAACCAGATGGGCATGGCGCCTTTCAGCACGTCCATCAAAGCCATGCAGCTTGTTTTAAAAGCGCACCAAAGCAATTTATCGGCAGAAAAAATCAGGTTGTACGAAGCGGCCATTCAGGAAGATCCGCAACTGGAGACCGCCTTCTATCATCTGGCGCGCATTTATAAGAGCGAGTCGCAATACGAAAAAGCGGTGATTCACTACCGCGACACGTTGAAGATTTCTCATGGGGCGGTGCGGCACAAGGCGATTTATGCGACCGATGCCGGGATTATCTGCGCCCTGATGGGGCGTCACGATTATGCGTTGCAGTGGTGGCTGCGAGCCATCGAGTACGATCCGGCTTATATCAACCCGTATTTCAACATTGCCAATATTTATGAAGACCAGGACAACTATGAGGCCTCCGAGCAGTACTTTGTGAAAGCGCAGCAGTTGGCTCCTGATGATTTTCGGACGTTTTTCAACCTGGCCCGCCTATATTCCAAGATGGGCCGTTGGGAGAACGCGCTGACGCAGTACCATCTGCAATTGCGAACCGAAGATGGCGATCCCTGGTGCCATAGCGATGTGGCGACCTGTTATCTGAACCTGGGCGATATGCACAATGCCAAGCAGCACCTGGAAAAAACCGTTGCGCTTGATCCGGAAGGCGAGGCCGGACAGTATGCGCAGCTCATTTTGAGTGGCTTGGCATAAGAGGCTGCTCATGAAGCAGTGAGTGTTGCGGCATAAAGGTACGGGCACAAAATTGGGTTGAGCGGGTTTTCTGAATCAGCAGCCGTTTTCTCTCAACCGCAGGAGTTTTTAGTATGCAGCCTTCTTTTGTGCCGCCGGGCCTGCCGCCCTTACCGCCGCCCATATCACCGTTGACTCCGATGCCGGGCAACAACATGCCTGTTCCCATTCCCAATCCTATGGGCGCAAATCCCCCGGCTTCGGCTGGCTTTGGCCTGCCCCCCGGGCAGGATGTCGCTGCATTCGGTTTGCCAGCCCAGCCGCCAAAACCGACGGCTCCGCTATCTTTTCCTGCCATGTCCCCTGCGGCCAAACCATCGACTCTCGCAGGATTGCCGCAAGGCGCCCCGGGGCAGCCGCCCTCAATGCCGGATTTCAATTCACCGGATCTCAATGCCATGCTGCAACAGATTTTGGGAGGCGGTGCGGGTGGAGGTCAGCCCAATACCGGTTTTCCGGGCGTGCTGCCTGGGCTGGGAGGCTTGGGGG
>CAZXUP010000170.1:5553-6334 GCA_964643815.1 uncultured Vampirovibrionales bacterium | reverse complement strand
AAACCGAATAAACCCAAATATCATAATCGACTACCAGGGAAAAATCTTTAACCAACCAGTCATTTAACCAAGGGTAAATTGAAATTCAATGGACATTCTCGCCTTGTTTCCCTGACGATCATATCGACCTGACCGCTCATTCTTACAGGTTCACTCAACCCAGAAGAAGCTTTTTCGTTCACACCTAGCACAAAAACCCCATTGGTTGTTTTTATGCAGACATAGGGGACAATTGGGATTTTATCAGGGACGGATTTCCCGTGGGGATGCTCTTTTTGAGGATCTCGGTATAGGGGATGTCTTTCCTGTGGAAATATTTGACGTATTTTTTGGGATAAGCACAACAGGGGGAATATTTCGGGAATGAATTCCCGTGGGAACACTATTTACGGAACCAGAAACATGGGAAGCGTCCTTCCCGTGGGGATTTGAATTACTTTTGGGACAAGCACAATAGGGGGATATTATGGGACTCGCAGCCAGTCAGGCGCGGTTGCTAGGATTAACCGCGCGAAAAAGTGATTTGGAATTACAACTGCAATTCGTCAATCAGGCGCGGATGCAGTTGGCCAATATGGTCATGGCCCTGTTCACGCAGTATCAGCAACAGGATTTGACGCCGGGCAGCGTGCAGGATAACCAGATGAAAACCGCCCAGGCCGCCTTGCAGGGCAAGGACAAGTACCTGGAAATGATGAGCAAGCAGCTCGATACGCAGCATCAGGCGGTTCAGACCGAGATTGAAAGCGTTCAGAAGGTCATTTCCAAGAACATTGAAAGC
>CAZXUP010000170.1:0-5543 GCA_964643815.1 uncultured Vampirovibrionales bacterium | reverse complement strand
TTCCGGCCTACACGTTGGATGATATGCCCAATTGATTGAGAATATTCTCAATGCGGGCCCAATTTTGCTTGCCCTGTTGCTCGAAGCCGCAACCCGGGTGATAAATCGTGTTTTTATGCGGAAACGGATACACCCTGCATCCCACCGGCCGGTCCTCATGCACCCCGCAGCGCCCATCCTCCAGCACGTACTTGCACTTGAAAAACGAAACAGAGTCCGGCTCTTGCCCTTTTTTCAGCGCCACTTCGCGTACCCGGTCCACAAATTCGCTGGCGATTTCCCGCACCTGGGCCTGGCTGTCGTACGGCTCAAAAATCGAGGCAAAGTCCCGCGCCTGCTCGCTGCCTTCAACATTCGGGTCTGCCGCCATGGCCAGAATATCTTCGTAGCTGAGCGACCCTTTAAACGTGGCGACTTTACAGCAAATTCCCCGCTGCTTGCACAGATGCTGCGGCATCTTCAGCAGACTCTCAACTTCTTTGGCCAGTCCTAGCGGCGATTCAATCTCTTCACTCATATCAATATCCAGGGAGGGGTGCAGGGGCCGTTCCTTCCCCTGCTATAAAAAAGAGAGCTACCAATATTCCGATCCAAACATCTTCCAGGGCTTGATCTTCTCCGCCACCATCTGGCGCAGATCGTCCAAGGTGGTTTCGGGCCGCACCGGATGGCTCACCCCATCCGGCGACATCTGCTCCATAATGTAGGCGCTGGTCTTCAAATCCCGAATCATGCGCTTCTGCTTCTCGCGCTGCTCGAATTGCCAACCTTCAAAGCCGCAACCCGGCGGCATCACGGCCCAGCCATGGCCTGGGGCTTCCCGACAGCAACGCGGACGGCGCTCGTAAATGCCACATAAGCCTTCCGGGCTGACATAGCGACAATGATAGAAGGTCACGTCCTCAACGTTCATATCCTCGCGGCTTTCGATGGTTTTGAGCACCTGCTCCACCTGCTCGGGCTCCACCAGCCGGGCGTCCTCAATCGAATCATACGGCTCGAAGATTTCCAGGAAGTCGATAGCCTCTTTTTCGCCCTGGGCGGCCATTTCCAACAGCTTTTTGTGCGAATTGTACGTGGTGGCCGAACGGCAGCACTTGCCGCACTTGTGGCACAAGTCGGGCAAATCTTCTTTATCGGAGGGAATATTGCCTTCCGTCCCGTAATAGTTCAGGTCGTACATCGCGTCCTGTCTCCCAAACTCCAGTCTACCACTCTATCGACCTGATCACCCCGTTCTTGAATTAGACTGCTTGTCGCCAACTCATGTTTCAAGTTCAATAAATCCTTTCTATATCCTCTGTTTTTAATCAATTTGGGTTTCGATCAATTAAGGAAGCCATTGAATGAACGTCACGTTTCGCGGGATTACACATGCTCCCCATAACTCCGTAGGTCATGCTACGGTCATGATAGAAACCCGGGATCATCTTTTGGCAATTCCGCTTTATCAACAAGAAAGCGAATTGTTACTACTGACGGGTAGGGATTTGGCGCAATTCACCAAGCAGGAATTGAATATCGAAGCCTCGGATGAGCTATTGGAAGCCCGCTTCGACAAACTGGACACTCTCGCAAAAGCAAACGGCGGAAAATTAGACCCCACCCTCAAAAGCAACCTGGAACAGCAGGCGATTCAATTTCATGAAGATGCCGCCAACGCGTTCGAGAAATCGGGACTAAGCCCTGAAGCCATAACAGCCAAAGCGTTCGACTATTACAGAAATCGCCGCGACAACCATAACGGACTGGACGCGGATAATCAACCCATCATCGAAATCCCGAAATCATTTGTGTTCAGCATTATTGGTTAACCATTATTTCCAATCTAAAAAAAGAGGGCGGTTTAAGTAAACGGCCCTCTTTTTTATGTCATCAATTCTTCTAAACCGTGCCAAAGGTCCGGTCGCCCGCATCGCCCAAACCGGGGACGATATAGGCCTTGTCGTTCAGGCGTTCATCGACGGAACCCGTAAAAATACGGATGCCCGGATGCTGCTCGGTCAGGTGCTTGATGCCTTCCGGGGCAGAAATAATGCTGACAAAGCAGATATTGGCCGCATCCGTGCCAAGCTTCTTGATGATATCCACCGCTGCCACCGCCGAACCGCCAGTCGCCAGCATCGGATCGAGCACAAAAATACGCGCCACGCTGTAATCGATGGTGGAGGGCAGCTTGTTGTAATAGGTGACGGGCTTGAAGGTCTCTTCATCCCGGTACAGGCCAATATGATACACGCTGGCCGTCGGCACAATATCAAGCGCCACCTCAGACAAAATCAAGCCTGCCCGCAGGATCGGCGCAATCAGAATCGGGACTTCCGGCGACAAGACATTGCATTCCGCCTTGGTCAGCGGGGTTTCGATAATCGCCTTGGATGTCGGCAGGTCTTCGGTGGCTTCCATCAGGATAAACTTGCCCAGACGCGCCATGGCCGAGCGAAACAGCTCGGTGGACGTGTTCTTGTCGCGCAAAATGCTGAGGTTGTGGCTGACCAGCGGATGGTTGCAGACCGTCACAGCAGGGTGGGTGGTGGCAGACATCAGGTAAAACTCCTAAAAAGCTTGAGGCTAAAAGCCGTGGGGGATGATTGTATCGTAGCAAAAAAGCGCCTGACTGCCATCATGGCAACAAACCGGCTTGAGTGGTTTTAAAAGGGCATACGATTTTCAGAGGCAGACTATGGTCAGCTCACCCGTTTCCTCGACTTATCCATCTTTACAAGCTTATCCACCGATAGCTCCAGCTTCAGGCGGTCAGCAACAGGCCATCCCGGATCAGGTCATCCTCCAGCAAGCCCTGCAAGCCATGGGCCGTATCCAAAACCTCCCTGCCAATCACGCCTACATGCACCACATGGGGGTCACGCCTCCCTTTCAAAATGGCGCCCAGGCTTTGCAGTTGATTCAGCAAAAGGGCATCCGGGTGGAATTTGGCGATATGGGCGATAGCCCGGCCCATGCCCAGTGGATTTCAGAGCAAAACCTGATTCTGATCAATCAGCGCTACCGGGGCGATGCATCCCCCACCACCCTCAAAGACATCGCCGCCGCCATTTACCATGAAGCGGGCCATGCCAGCGGCAACGGAGACGGGGAGTCCTCGGTGCAGGAAGAGCTGGACTGCCTGGCCCTGAATACGCTGGCCTATCGTTATCATGCCGCCACCGACCCCGGCTATGCGGCAGCATCCTCTCAATCCGCCCTGTCTGCCGATGGGGTGGCGCTCTATCCCAAGCTGTTTTTCGATGTGGACCCCCAGAAGCAAAAGCTCATCAACCGGGTGGTGCAAAAATACGGCGACTTGCCCATGTGGAGTCCCGGTCATGCCGTGCCCCCCATCACACCCGGTACGCCCAAGGGACTGGCTTATCGTGTTGCCGAGCAAGTGGATGCCAACAACGTGAGCAAAGGGCTGATGCCACCCTCACCTGCCTTGACCATGAACCCGCAATCCCCGCAACTCTTTCCGACCGCCGCACCGATTCCCACCCCGGACCAGGTAGCGCCAGCCGTCGGACAACGTTTGTCTCTCAGTGCCTAGAGCGATGAGTCACCTGTCCTGTCATTCCCGCAAAGGCGGGAATGACAGGAAAAGCCAGCTAAGAAGCGAGTAAATCCTGACATTGCACCAACTCTACATAAAGCCGACTCGTCAAACTTGATGGTCTGGATTCCCGCCTTCGCGGGAATGACAAACTGCTACCACCCTCACTTGCAGACCTCTTGTGTTCCGGCTTGAATAGATGCTATTCGGCACTGTTTTAAAGATTTTTAGAGGAGCGACCCGTGTGATGGCCAATGACGATTGCCTGTTTTGCAAGATTATCCAAGGGGAGATTCCCGCCAAAAAAGTGGCGGAAACCGATGCCATTTTGGCCTTTCAGGACATCGCCCCGCAGGCTCCCACGCACTTGCTGGTGATTCATAAAACCCACACGGCCAGCCTGGCCGACACCGACAACAACCAGGTGTTTGCCGAACTCTTCGGCGGCATTCGCGACTTGACGACCGACCTGAAGCTGGAAAACTTCCGGGTCGTTCTCAACACCGGTGCAGACGCCGGGCAAAGCGTGTTTCATATGCACGCCCACGTGCTGGCTGGGCGCAAACTGACCTGGCCACCGGGCTAAAACTGAACCGATTGCCAGCGACTACAATCTGTGCTAACTTGCTGAGACGTGTCCATTCAAACTCGTGCGAAAGCGGGGTGAATTCATTGGCAGAAGTCCAGGTCCAGCCTGGCGAGAGCATCGAAAGTGCGTTGAAGCGGTTCAAGAAAAAAATCCAGAAAGCCGGCATCTTGTCGGAAATTAAACGCCGCGAGCACTACATGAAGCCCAGCGTCAAGCGTAAAAGAAAAGCCGAAGCCGCCCGAAAACGCAAGCATTAGGCTTTCAACCCACTTAAAAGAGCCTCTCCGAACCGGGAGGCTCTTTTTACAGGGATGGGTACGGGGAAATCTCCAACCGTTAAAGAGCACAGCGAGTTTTACGGGTGGGATTAATCGAAGAAGGGAACGGCCCCGTTAAAACAGCAGCTTAAACAACGAGAACCTGCCGCTAAACTTATCCGTCAACACCCGCAGGTTTTTGGCCGCCGCACGCGTGTCTTCCACAATCCCTTTAATGCTCTGATCATCATCCGCCGTTAGCTGCTCTACATTGCCCAACACGCTATTCAATTTGTTCAAAGAAACATCCAACTGCAGGACAATCCGATCCATCCGGTTCTGCAAATCCCGATCATGAGCCGTTTGCTTCAGTGTGGCCAACAGTTCGGACGCATGCTGCGACGTATCGCGTGTCAGATAAATGGTGTCTTTCAAGGCCGGATCGTTGAGCAGATCACGCATCGCGTTGGACGATTCCCGCAGGGCCGCAATAGTCGACGTCATTTCGCCCTTCAGCTTCGGATCGCCGATGATGTCGTTGACGTTGTCGCTCACTTCCGACACATTGGACGCCAACTGTTCGCTCACCCCAACCAAGCGGTTGAGATCCTGACGGGTGGTCTGGCACAGGGCGTTGGCGCTATCCAATACTTCGGTAGCACGGGCGGTCAGCACTTCGGTATTTTTCAGCGTACTGTGCAAGGTATCAATCGTTTCATCCGACATCAACTGGTTAATTTTTTCGTTCGTCAGGCGCAACGCTTCCGCCGATTCCATCTGAATCTCCAGAAAACGTTTCATCCGCAGCGGGTCTTCAATGGTAAATTTCAGATTCGGATCGGGCGCATGCACCAGAACGGGCTCGCGTGGCAAAATTCGCAAGAAATAGGCGCCCTTTTTATCCAGCGTCAGTTCAAACAATGGGTCTTCGGGCATCACAGCACCGGGACGGGTAATTTTGTAATACAACCGATGACGCACCAGGTTGCCATCCTGAGACTTGGCCACATCCTGCACCTCACCCACCACCAACGGCCCTTCTTCATACAGAAATTGAACGGGTATTCCTTTGGTAATGGCCTTGGCCGGTTCCTTAAAGGTCGTCAGCGTAATTTCCCGCAACTGCGGCGGGGTAATCTCCAGAAACTGC
>CAZXUP010000169.1:0-6372 GCA_964643815.1 uncultured Vampirovibrionales bacterium | reverse complement strand
CGCCCGCTCCGGCGCGGGCGGCGTCCAGACGCCCTGCTTTCAGTTCCACCTGCGCCAGCCGGTAGTGAAACTCCGCGTTGCCCGGCTGATGCGATAAGGCCTGAAGATATGCCTCCCGTGCGGCGCTCAAACTGTCCGACGCTTCATGCAGATGGCCCTTCTGATACAACACGGTGGCGTCGTTGGGATACAGGCCCGAAACTTTCTCAATCAGGCGGCGGGCATCGTCGATGTTTTCATCTTCCAGGTATAAATCCGTCAGCGTCATGTAGGCAGGCAAGAAGGGTTTATTTGCGACAATCTTCAACAGCTCCTGCCGGGCTGCTTCGCGCCGGGCGGAGGACTCTGGTGATGGCTGCGCATCCGTCATGGATTCCGTGACAGGCTTCAATAAAATATGCGCTAACAAATAGCGGGCGGTGGCGTCATCGGCAGATTTTTCCAGAGCGTTGCGCAAGGCCATTTCAGCGCCGGTTAAATTGCCTTGCAGGACATCCTGCCAGGCTTGCCGAACCACCGGGCTGGCCTGCTGCAAGTGATTGCCGTACAGCAACAAACCGGTGGGCGTGGAAGTTGCGGCGGAATACAAGCGGGCTGTTCCGCTGCTGCCAGCCGGAGGATTCAGCGTGTAGTCGGGTGGTGTCGCTTTGAGCCGAATGGGTTCGGTTGGTGTTTCAACACCGGGAAATGCCGGATTACGGGGAATGGCGTCTTGCGCCAGTTGTTTCGGCGTAAAAGGTGTCTGTCCGGCGGGCGGCAGATCGAGGTGAATGACTTCTTCCGGCGGCTTTGGCTGTTCTTTAGAAGGCATTTTGACGGAAGGTTTTTCGAGGGGTGGGTTTTGTTTCAACGCATTGGCGGTGATATTGCGATACCCGGGCTCCCACTGGGGCTTTTGAGGACTGATTGCCGGTTGGATGGCAGATGGTTTTTGAGGTTCTGTCGGCTTGACGGCATCTTGTTTTATGTCTGATTTTGTTTCGGACTTTTGCGGCGTGCGCACGATCTTTTTATTTGGGGGTCGTTCCCGATTGCCAATCAGGGCGATGACGATTTGTGCGCCGGTATTGCTGCGAACCTGCGGCTGCAATTTCTGCCAGGAATCCAACACAACGCGCATCTGCGTTTTGCCTTGATGCTCCTCCTGAATCAAGCGAATGTTGTTGATGGCGGGAATGTTTTGAATCAACCGCTCTTTAAAGCGCTCAACCGCATCCGGTGTTATCTGATTTGAAGCAACACCGTCTGCCCGAAGCATGATTTGATGCAAGCCGTCTTTCCCCGGTGTCAGGCTCAGTAGCGGATCGAAGCCTTCACCCTCCACGGTCAGCACAATGTTGCCCGATTCATCCAGGTTGATGGATGCAAGTCGGGAACTCGCCTCTTGCGTCCAGCCGGGCAGTTGCAAAACCATTTGTCCGCTAAGCAGGAGGACTGCAAGCAGTGATTTTGCAAACCGATTCGCCATGCGTTACGCCTTTAGCTTTTGGACGTAAGCGCGAATGGTTTCCGCGTTGCGCGCCTCGGGCGACAACTTGAGGAATTTCTCCAGGTGAGCGACCGCCTGGGGTTTGTCGCCCAGTTTGGAGTAAATCAACCCCAGGTTGTAATGCGCTTCCGCAAAGTCGGGCCGGATTTGGATGGCTTGCAGGTAGTTGTTGCGGGCTTGCTCCAGCTTGTTGGTGGCGTTGTACAAGTTGCCCAGGTTAAACAGTACTTCGCTATCGTTGGGGTTGAGCCGGAGCGCCAGTTTGAAGGTGGCTTCGGCGTCCTCCATCTTGCCCAGTTTTTTGAGCGATGTGGCGTAGTTGTTTAGCGTGCTGACCGGAATCGCCCGGCTGAACGCCTGGCTGGCCGCATCGCCCTGATCGTTTAACAAATAAATTTTGCCCAATTGATTATAAGCATCCCGATCTCCCGGGTTGCGTTGCAGGTAGCGGCGAAGCACATCCGCCGATTCGGCGTACTGACGGGCCTCGGCCAACGCGACGCTGTAATCCAGCACAAAGCGGGAATTATCCTGATCCAGCAATTGCGCGGTCTTGAGCGAATCAATCGCTTTCTCGACTTCACTGGCCAGCATGGATGCCTTGCCATCGGCGTAATGCTTTTCCGCTTCCGGATTGCTGGAAACAATGCGGGCTGATTGGGCGGATGCCGCGCTGGTTTTCAGGCTGCTGTTCTCGCGACGCAGCGTTTCCAGTTGGTGGGTCAACTCGCCCACTTGCTTTTGCAGTGCGGCATTGCCGCCGGACGTTGCAGGTTTTGCGGCGGCGGCTTTTTTTGCTTTCTCAAGATCGCTTTGCAGTGTGGCCACCTGCTGCTTGAGTGCGGTGACTTGCGCGGTATTTGCCGCTGTCGATTTTTCGCTTTCCGCTTGCGCTTTCAGTGTGTTGTTTTCCTTTATCAAGCGGGCAATTTCATCTTTCATATCGATAATGGTTTTCTGATCCGCCTGATTGCTTGAGGAGGTGCTGCTGGCAGTGCGTTTGGCTTTTTCCAGCTCGGTTTTCAGGCTTGCGTTTTCGGTTTGCAGCGAGGCGATTTTCTGACTGCTGCTTGTTTGCGAGGACGTTCCGGATTGCTTGGTGTCGCTCAACTGTTGTTGCAAGCTGCTCACCTGACGCTGCAACTCATCGGCGCGACGACCCTGCTCTCGCGCGGCAGTCAACTGCTGTTCGCGCTCCTGAAGCTGCTGGCTTTTGCCTTTCACTTGCTGATTCAGATCATCCACGGCGTTTTTGTATTGGCTGGTCATTTGATCGAGCTGGCGTTTCAAGGTTGCCACTTCCGCCGCGCTGCCGCTGCTGGCGGGTGCTCCTGATTTTGCGGCGAGCTGCCGCTCCAGCTCAAAAATGCGTTTCTCTTTTTCTTCTTGCGCGCTTTGCAGTTGCGAAATCTGTTCGCGGGCGGAAACATCCATCCCTGCTTTCACGTCGGCCACCTGGTTGCGCAAATAGGCAATTTCTTTATTCTGCTCGTTGATGGTGCGGATGGAGTCGTTGAGCGATTGCTGGGCTGTACCCAGGTGCTTGCGCAAATTCTGGAGATCCGCGTCGGCGATGGCGGATGCGGACGCCGCTTTCATCTGGATATTCTCGCTTCTCAGCGCCTGAATGTCCCGTTTCAACTGATCCAGTTCGGCGTGTTTGTCGAAGCCAACGGGAGCATTTTGTGTCTGCGCTTTCAGGTTTTGATTTTCGCGGCCCAGTGCGTCCGCTTTCAGTTTGACGGATGATAATTCACTTTGCAGATCGCTGACACGGTTTTTTAGATGCTCCGTGTCGTTGGATGCGGATTTTGCTTTCAACCCCTCGTTTTCCTGCGCCAACAAATCATAGCGCCGGTTCATCGTCACCAGCGTCTGTCGCATTTCATCCATGGCAGGGCTTTTATTGAGTTGCTGTACTTGCGATTGCAGGCGGTTGTTTTCCTGTTTCAATCGGTTGATTTCGGCTTGATCAATTTGCGAGTTGATTCGGCCTTGCGAGTTTGTTGCGGCTTGGGATTTCAGGTTCTGGTTTTCGCGGTTCAGTGCGTCCGCTTTCAGTTTGGCGGACGATAATTCGCTTTGCAGATCGTTCAAGCGGCTTTTCAGACGTTCGGCCTCGCGGCCCGTATCCGTGCCGCTTGCGGCTTGCGCTTTCAGATACTGGTTTTCCTGCTGCAATGCTTCGTACTTCTGGTTTAACACGGCCAGCGTGCTTTTCATCTCTTCAATCGCTGGTCCGTTTGAAACCGGCTTTTGCGGCTGGGGAGGCTGCGGTTGCGTATACAACGGAATGGATTGCGCCACACTCGAATCGTTTACTTCCAGTTCCAGACGCGGCCCCTGGTTGCGAATCAGGCGGATGGTTTTCAAATCGCCTTCGATGTCCAGCAAAATCCGAACCACCGGACGGCCATTGCCGCCATATTGATTGACCGTGACATTGCGAAGCGAGGGAATGTCTCGCGACAGCATGCTGACCAACTGGCTGTCGCGGGGCAAGTCGATGCCGATTTCCGCATTGTCGATGTCGATGATAATGCGTTTATGGCCCGCGATGCTGAGTGTGTTGACGAGCGCCTTTACGGGGCCGGTGGCATCAATCAGAAAATGCCGCGAGGCCGGATCGTATTGAATGGAGCGAATAGCGCCGTCTGCCGCCCAGACCGGCGAGCAGAGGGACAGCAGGGTTAATCCGGTGAGGCTTGCGAGCGCCAGTTGTCTTGAGAGTAAAACCATCGGGTCAGTTTCCTTAAACTATCGATCTTGATTCAGATTATCGTGCAAAACTTTGCTTTCGGGAAAGTGTTGATTCAATCGCCTGCTGGGCGGAACGAATTCGTTCGCGATCACCGGGATTGAGCCGCTTATAGGTATCCAATGCCGCCTGGGCTTCCAGGCCACGTTTTTGCCCGACATAAATCAGCGCCAGATAATAATAGGCGTCACTGCATGCGGGATTGTGACTAAGCAACTGCGTCAACACCGATTCGGCCCGGCTCAGATCGTTTTTGGCCACGTAGAGATCGGCCAGCTGCAGGCTGTTGGCCGCGTTTGTCGGATTTTCCCGCACAGCGATTTTCAACTTTATTTCATTCGGGTTGTAGACGGTTCGAGAAACAGTTGGCGGTGGCGTTGGTTTCGGGGTTGCCTTTGGCTGGTAGGCAAATTTCTTTTTATTCTCGGTTTCCTGCTCGACTTTCTCTTTTGCAAGCACCTGGTTGGGCTTGATTTCATCGGGTTTGACTTTGATCCCGGCCTCATCCACGGTCGCCACCAGTTCCGGATCTTTCAGAATGGCAGGATCTTGCTTGATGTCTGCCAGTGCTGTCGCCAGCTCGCGCGTTTTTTGGGTTTGGCGCGCCAACGCGGCCTCGGTTGCCTTGAGTTTTTTGGTCAGAGTGTATAAGGCTTTGCGCTGGTTGGTAATGATATTGGCTTCCTGGGCGAAACGTGAGTCGGCTGGATTGTTGTCGCGAATCCAGCCCCCTTCCAGCTCGGATAGATCCGTCGGGTGTTTCAGATTGTTTTGAAGGCGGTTCTTCTGGGTTAATTCGGCTTGCAGGCGTTGGACGGTCTGCTCCAGCTCATCGCGTTCATGAATGACATTCTGCAGATCGGTTGTCAGGGATTCGATTTCCGTACGGCTATCCCCCGGTTGCCCTCGTTCGATCATGTGGATTTTTGTCGAGACTGGTTTTTCCGAAATTTTTGTTTTGGATGTGGACTGGGTGGTTGCCGATAGCATGTTCTTGAACGGGGTTTCGTTTTGGGTGGCCTGTTGCGCGGATGGCTGGGGCTGAAAGATAACCTGCCATTCTGTGTCGGAACGCTTGCTCAACATGGGCGCCGACTTGGTGTTGGGCGGAATCTGGACCTCCAGCACCAGCTCAACGGGGATTCCGTCTTGCCCGCCATTCACCCAGAATTGCTTGAACATGGGATGGCTGATCAGAATTTGCGAACCCAGTTTTTGCAGCGCTTTGGCATCGCCTTCGGTAGCAAATTGTAAAATGACCAGTTCGGTGGGCTGATTGCCGCTGGCTCCGGGGTGAGATTCCATTTGAGGAGCGGGCAGCGCTTTGGAACCCGTGACGATCAGGGTGCCCTCCTGTATGCTTAAACTTTCGATTCGAGCCGTGGATGCCCATGCAATTGGCAGCGTTGCGGCGGTAAACAAGCCCAACAGCAAGGCGGCCAAGCCACGACGGTTTAACTTGTATCCGTACATGCTTCCAACCACTGAGGAAAAACCTCCAGCCCATCAGGCCGTCATTAATGCGCCTTATCCAACAACCAACAGTATAGCACTTTTTAAGCCGGACGGCTTTGCGGTGGACGGAGCGGATCTCTCTTATTCGGAAGTGTGATTCGGATGTTCTTTGACGGCCACGTTGCTGCCGTTGGTGATGCGAACCACCAGCGAGTTGCTGACGCCGATATTGCCCGCGGACGGCTGGTTGACGGTTTTTCCGTAGACGGCCATCTGGGTGGAGCTGCCGCCATCCAGGTTCATTGCCTGCACCGCACCCAGTTTCTGCATTAAATAGGCCAATTCGTTCAATGTCATTCCCACCGATATGTTCTGCTGCCGACCGTCCACGGTCACCAGCAACAGCTTGCCATCCGATGTAATGCCTGCGGCGCTCCGGGGTTCGCGGTATCCCAGGCTGCGGCTGCTGAATTTTTGGGCGCTGAGATCGACATAGGGTCGTCCGTCCTTGATGAGCCAGGGACCGCCGCCGATGGCATGCTTCACGCCGGACCAGTCGGGCAGCGTGTAGACATTCAACTGCACCGGACGCCCGGTTGCCAGGGAGGAAAGCGATACAAGCTCGGGGCTGTACGGGCCGGAAATAACGACGCCGTCACGGGGGATGGCG
>CAZXUP010000168.1:1454-6400 GCA_964643815.1 uncultured Vampirovibrionales bacterium | reverse complement strand
AACGGCAGCCAGTTTACACTCCCCAATCGCCCCGGCCTGGGCGTGGTTGAGAAAAACTAACGCCGGGTTCCTGATCATGGCCGCCTGGTGTTTCGCAAATGGTAACACCTTAGCCTTTGTTGGGCGGCTTTGGTTTGATGTGATAATCAAACGTCAGCTCGGTATCAACCGATGCACCTTTCAACTCAGTGGGCCGTGGTTCTAGCCGGAGAGTTTCTTGAACCGCTTTAAATGCCTGTCGGTCGAAAACTTCATTTCCAGACGAACGAGAAACACGGATATTTTGAATCAAGCCATCACGTAAAATAGTGAATCTGATTGTGCAGTTTGTAGAATCAGGTATTACAGGCACTTGAGGAATCTGCCATCTGGCCTGGATGGCTTTCTGCATCTTGGTGATGTAGGGATATGACCTATTTGATGCTCTTTCCCGACGAGTGTATGCGAGCATAATCGGCTTGAATCTCAGCTCTTTTGTAAAACGCCTGCTGGGAGGACTCAAACGATCATCAGCAGAGCATTCAGCATAAAGCATACGATCAAACTCTCCATCTGCGTACTTTGATTGGCAATCAACGATCTCTGCGCTGAAGTGCCCATCAGGCAAAATCGAAATCACATCACCCGAATTCCAAGGGCACCAGTGTCTTTCAAAATATCCACAGACCTTTGTTCCTTGAGAGGTATAACTTAACCTGATAAGTCCTTTATAAATCTCTGACACTTCAACATTAAGGCTGTTATTAGGAACGAGTCGAGGCAAGAAAAAACCTTGAATTTTTTTCTTTGAGCGGTCGGGAAATGCTGCTAACTCAATCTCGCTAATTTCCAAGCCTGATTTATTCTTCACTGTAAGCTGAATAGGCTTAACAAGTTGAAAAAACAAAGAATAAACAAGCACACCAGTAATCAAAAGAGCCGCTATTGCAAAAATCCAAAGAGCATAGTGCTTCGTCGTAAAGGCGGGAGTGATAACCGGTTCCAACTCAATTCCATCTGGATTGGGTGCGTAATACGCTTTCCATTCGTTCAGCAAATCGGCAATTGCCTGTTTGCTCATGCCGTTGTAATCCCAAAGTGATAATGTTCCCCGCTTATATCTACCGGTTGTACCGGTTAAATCGTAACAAATCGCTTCTTGTGTTACCTTTCCGGCATACACATTTGTGGCGTAAAAGCCAACTACATCTACCCAACGATGCTTTATCCGTCCCCATATCCACCGTGAACGAACCTCAAATCCATCCCTTGTCAGTGATAAATCACCTTGGCCGGGTAACCAACCTACCAATATAAAAGGCAGAATAATCGGAACAACGATAATACCTAGCCATGCACTGTCTATTGCTTTGGCGGAAGCCTCAGCAGGATGGGACAGCGTATGAACAGAATGAAGCAACGCAAATAACAGTATCCCGAATAAGAGCAGAGAACGGCCTAACTTTTTATGCTTATCTGGTTTCAGCAGCACCTTTTCTCGGTTGGGAGAATAGTCTGGGATCTGTCCAAGCCCTAGCATCTAAACCGCCCGGATAAACGCGTTGTGGCGCATTTCGTCACCCAAGGTTGTCAACGGGCCATGACCAGTGACAACCGTCAGCCCTTCATCCAAGGTATATAGCTCTTGCTTGATGGAGCGCTCGATGGTCGGGTAATCGCCGCCCCATAAATCCGTCCGCCCGATGCTGCCTTTAAAGAGCGTATCGCCTGCCACCAGCAGGTTGGCCTGCTCAAACACAAAACTCATCGAACCCGGCGTGTGTCCGGGCGTAAACAACGCCTTACCGCTCAACTCGGCCAACGGCAGCTCTTCCTCGTGTTGCAGCCAATGCTGCGGTGTCGGCATTGGCGCGGAACTGAAGCCATAGCGCGCGCATTGCTCATCCAGATGCTCCCACAGCCATTGGTCTTCTTTATGCAGGCACAACGGCGCGCCGGTTTGCTCGTGCATTTCGCCCGAGGCCAGAAAATGATCGAAGTGCGCGTGCGTGTGCAAAATGCGTGTGACTGTCAGATTGTTTTCCGTCAACACATCCAGAATTTTCTGCGCATCCCCGCCCGGATCGATCACAATCGCCTGCCCGGATACCGAATCGCCGATAATGGTGCAATTGCATTGCAACGGCCCCACCGGAAAAATTTTGACAAACGGCTCAGTCATGCCAACCAGTATAACGCAAGCCGGGCCATAAACAATGCAAAAAGCAGCCTGCCGATATCGCTACCGGCAGGCTTTGATTGCTTTGGCGCGCTTAGACGACCAGGCTTTCGATAATGCGCTTCACTTCTTCCTTGTCTTTACCGATTTTGCGCTGAATCCGGCCATAAAGCTCCTCTTCACGACCTTCCTCAAAGATCAAATCATCGTCGGTCAGGTTGCCGTACATTTGCTTCAACTTGCCTTTCACTTCGTGCCAATTGCCCTTCAAAATAGCGCGATTTGCCATGTCACGACCCTCCCTCTCATTTGGACCCAGACAGAATAAGAAAACCACACGGTTGAATCAATTGCCCATTCCGGCAATCCATACAGCCCAGCCTCCCGACGTAAAAACGATTAATACAAGGCCGAGGCGAATCCTGAGCGCTGTATCATTGACGAGGCTTTCGATTTGAACTACTGTAGAACATGCCGGAAGAGATGAGGCGGCGTGAAAGAAAACAGGCAGGCGTGAGCAAGACAGGACCAGAGAGCGCAAAAGGGTTGGCAGAGCTGGAAGCGAAGCTTCGGCGGGATTTGGATATACTGGACTACCCCAAGCGCGACTGGGTAGAGCCTAAAACCGCAGCGGACGGTTCAAGGATTTATGATGTTCTCGTCATTGGCGCGGGACAGGGGGGAATATCGGTCGCATCCGGGCTGATGCGCGAGAAGATCAATAACATTCTGGTGATTGACCAGAACCCTGAAAAACAGGAAGGCCCCTGGCTGACCTTTGCCCGCATGCACACGCTGCGCACCCCCAAGGCTGTCACCGGCCCGGATCTCAATATCCCAAATCTTTCCATTCGCGCCTGGTACGAAGCGCAATTTGGCGCGCCAGCCTGGGAGCAGCTCGCTCTGATTCCGAAAGAAACCTGGGCGGAGTATTTATACTGGTATCGCAACCTGCTGGGCATTCCTGTCCGCAATAATCTGCGGGCTGGCGCCATTGATTGGGAAGAATCGAATCAATGTTTTTGCGTTCCCCTCATCAATTTGAAAGTCAATCAACAAGAAAATATCCGCGCCCGAAAAGTCGTGTTGGCTACCGGCATTGATGGCTCCGGCCAATGGGATATTCCAGAGATGGTGCGGGAAAACCTTTCACCCGGCTTGTATGCGCACACTCGAAATGACATTGATTTTTCTGCGCTGAAAGGCAAAAAGATCGGCGTGCTGGGCGCTGGCGCCTCCGCCTTCGATAACGCATCAGTAGCACTGGAAACAGGCGCAAGCGAAGTTCATCTGTTCTTTCGCCGCAACAAGCTGCCCAACGTCAACCCTTATCGCTGGGCGGAGTTTACCGGCTTTCTCAAGCATCATGGCGATATGAGCGATGCCGATCGCTGGCGGTTTATTGTGCAAATACTACGCATGGGTCAACTCCCCCCAACCGATACCTACCAGCGAGCCATGCAGCATCCCGGCTTTCACTTGCAAGCGGGCAGCCCATGGCAAACCGTGGAAGAAGTGGACGGCAAGGCGCGTGTCACCACACCCAAGGGAACACATGATTTTGATTTCCTGATCATCGGCACAGGTTTTATTACGGATCTCTCCCTGCGCCCGGAACTTGCCAACCTGCATGAGAAAATCGCCCTCTGGTCGGATCGGTATACACCGCCTGCCAATGAAAGCAATGCGGATCTCGGACGACATCCGTATCTGGGCCCAAACTTCGAGTTTCAGGAGAAATCGCCGGGGCAAACACCATGGCTCAACGGCTTGTTCAATTACACGTTTGGCGGTCTGGCCAGTTTAGGATTTGGCGGCGCCAGTATTTCAGGGATGAAGTACAGCCTGCCCAAAATTGTCAGCGGCATTACCCGCCAACTGTACGCCGACGATCTGGAACATCATTATCAAAGCCTGGTGAGTTGGACTCTGGAAGAATTTTAGCGATGTCCCTCGTGCAATCCAAACACATTTTGAAAAGCCGACACGTGCTTACACCCGATGGTTTACGGGAAGCAGCCCTCTGGATTCAAGATGGAAAAATTTCAAAAATAGGTGTAAACAAAGAAATTCCACCAGGTGTTTCGGTTGAGGATGTCGGCGATTGGGTCATCATGCCCGCGCTGATTGATACGCATGTCCACATCAATGAACCCGGTCGCACCGAATGGGAAGGTTTTGAAACCGCCACACGAGCCGCCTCAGCGGGCGGCATCACCACGCTGATTGACATGCCACTCAACGCCACCCCGGTGACAACTTCTGTTGCCGCGCTGCAAGAAAAACTCGCCGCCGCGCAAAACAAGCTTTGGGTGGATTGCGGTTTTTATGGCGGCATTGTACCGGGTAATACCGATCAAATCGAACCGCTGGCCAAAGCGGGTGTGCGGGGTTTTAAATGTTTTCTGATTCATTCGGGCATTGATGATTTTCCGAACGTAACGGAAGCCGATTTACGCCAGGCCATGCCGGTGTTGGTAAAAACAAATCTGCCCCTGCTGGTGCATGCCGAGCTTTGCCAACATACGCCAACTGCTGAAGTAGACAACGTTTGCAGCTATCAAACGTATCTCGCGTCTCGCCCCAGAGAATGGGAAATGGACGCCATCGCGCTGATGATTCGGCTCTGTCGGGAAACCGGCTGCCGGGTGCATATCGTGCATCTCTCCTGCGCCGATGCAATACCAATGATTCAAGCCGCAAAAGTGGAAGGCTTGCCCATCACCGTCGAAACCTGCGCGCATTATCTGTCCTTAAACGCCGAAACGATTCCCGATGGCGACACCAG
>CAZXUP010000168.1:0-1444 GCA_964643815.1 uncultured Vampirovibrionales bacterium | reverse complement strand
TACAAGTGCTCGCCACCCATCCGGGAACGCGAAAACGCGGATCGTTTGTGGCAAGGACTGGCGGATGGCGTGATCGACTTTATCATCTCGGATCATTCGCCCTGCACGCCTGAGTTAAAACTGCCGGAGACCGGCGATTTTATGAACGCCTGGGGCGGTGTGGCCTCAGTGCAGTTTGGATTATCCATTATCTGGACGGAAGCGCAAAAGCGTGGTTTCACACTGGCGCAAATCAGCCGGTGGATGAGCGAAAACCCGGCCCGCTTTGCAGGACTTGAACATCAAAAAGGGATACTTGCGGAAGGGCTGGATGCCGATTTCGTGATTTGGGACCCGACAGCCAAATTTACGGTTGCCCCGGAAATGATTTTCCACAAGCACAAAGTCACGCCGTACCAGGGGCAAACCCTGCAAGGTCAGGTGCATCAAACATGGCTGCGCGGACAGAAAATTTATGACCGAGCGCAGCAAGACAACCCGTTTTTCACACAACCTCTTGGCCAAGCGTTGTTGAGCCAAGAGAACCAGAAACAGGTACAATAGAAGCATGAAACACACTGTTTGCATGTACCATTTTTTACGAATCATGGGGGAGGTGGGGTATGAACGCCACAGCGCTTGAAACCGCCAGCTTTACCGGCCTGGTGGATTTGGCCTCCGAGCGGCTGGGCGGCAAGGCGCTGATTGCCAGCGACGAATTTTTTGCCGAAAAAGAAAATTTGCTGAAACCCGGACGCGGTGTTTTTATCGCGGACAAGTACACCGAAAACGGCAAATGGATGGATGGCTGGGAGAGTCGCCGCAAGCGCATCCCCGGATACGACTGGGTTGTTATTCAACTGGGTGTGCCGGGCGTCATCAAGGGCGTGGATATCGACACCAATCACTTTTTAGGCAACCACCCACCCTATGCGTCGATTGAGGCCTGTCATGAACCCAACGAAAGCAACCTGGACAAACTCACGAAACAGGCGCAGTGGGCGGAAATCCTGTCTCGCGTCTCGCTCAAGCCGGGTTCGCAAAACCTGTTTTCAGTCCTGCAACCTACTGAAGCCCAAAAAAATCCCTGGACGCATGTGCGGCTGAATATTTATCCCGATGGCGGCGTTGCCCGATTGAGGCTATACGGAGATGTCGCGCCCAACTGGGAGACAATTGACGCAAAGGCAACCATTGATCTGGCCGCTATCGAACATGGCGGGCACGTGGTTGCGGCAAGCGACATGTTTTTTGGCAACAAAGACAACCTGATTATGCCGGGACGGGCCGCCAACATGGGCGACGGCTGGGAGACCAGGCGCCGCCGCGGACCGGGTTTTGACTGGGCGGTTATCAAACTGGGCGCACCCGGCATTGTTGAAAAAATCGAGCTGGATACCAACCACTTTAAGGGTAATTATCCGGATCGCTGCACAATTAAGGGTTGCTACCAGCCCGGCGTCAA
>CAZXUP010000167.1:5253-6407 GCA_964643815.1 uncultured Vampirovibrionales bacterium | reverse complement strand
GTGGAAAAGGCGCCGGGCGAGGAAGTCTTCGGTGGCACGATCAACCAGACCGGCAGTTTTGTAATGCGAGCCGAACATGTGGGAAGCGATACGTTGCTGGCACGCATTGTACAAATGGTGAGCGAAGCGCAACGCAGCCACGCACCCATTCAACGTCTGGCCGATCAGGTCGCGGCATGGTTTGTACCAGGCGTGATCGCGGTCTCTATTTTGACGTTTATTATCTGGTCGTTTATGGGGTCGCAACCGGCGATGGCCTTTGCACTGGTGAACGCCGTTTCGGTTTTGATTATTGCCTGCCCGTGCGCGTTGGGGTTAGCAACACCCATGTCGATTATGGTGGGTACTGGGCGCGGCGCGAACGAAGGCGTGTTGTTCAGAAATGCGGAAGCACTGGAACACCTGGAAAAAATCGACACCTTGGTGGTCGATAAAACCGGGACGCTGACCGAAGGAAAGCCCAAGCTGACCAGCATAATGACAACACCAGAATTTACAGAGGACGAGTTGCTTGGCCTAGCCGCCAGCTTGGAAAAAGGCAGCGAGCACCCGCTGGCCTCGGCTATCCTCAGCGCGGCCACCGAGAAAAATATCAGCCTGGTCCCGGTACAAAATTTTCAATCCATCACCGGCAAAGGTATCCAAGGCAGCATCGACGGACATAGCATTGCATTGGGCAATCAAGCGCTGATGCAAGATCTCTCGATTGATTTCACAACACTGCTTTCTCAAGCAGACGCACTGCGCGCCGACGGGAAAACCGTGATGCTGCTGGCCGTGGATGGAGGGCCAGCGGGTTTACTGGGTGTTGCCGATCCCATCAAAGCGTCTGCCAAAGAATCGATCGAAGCACTTCACAAGCGAGGCATTCGCATTATCATGCTAACGGGCGATCATCGCGCCACCGCGGAAGTCGTCGCCGAAAAGCTTGGCCTGGATACCGTGGAAGCGGAGGTTCTACCCGATCAAAAAGCGGCGGTCATTCAACTTTTGCAGGCTGCCGGGCGAACGGTCGCGATGGCGGGAGACGGCATCAACGACGCGCCCGCGCTGGCCCAGGCCAACATTGGCATTGCAATGGGCAATGGAACGGATATCGCGATGGAAAGCGCCGATGTGATTTTGGTGAAAGGTGATTTGCGCGGCATTGCCAG
>CAZXUP010000167.1:3297-5243 GCA_964643815.1 uncultured Vampirovibrionales bacterium | reverse complement strand
GGGCGGTTTCGCTCAGCCGGGCCGTGATGCGAAACATCCGGCAGAACCTGTTTTTCGCGTTTGTCTACAACCTGCTGGGCGTACCGGTTGCTGCCGGGGTTTTGTATCCGTCTTTCGGGATTTTGTTGAACCCGATGATGGCCGCCGCAGCCATGAGCCTAAGTTCGGTGTCTGTCATCGCCAATGCGTTACGCTTACGCCAGACGCGTCTATAAAAGCCTCAAAGCATCTGATAGAAAGCTTTTTTCCATTGGTCGTAACACTTTGTAAATAAGTCGGCTGTTACCTAACAACGAAATGGCTTCAGTGGCGTTCAAGTTGATGTCTGAATATAGGCATTTCTGTGTAGCGCAAGCAAAGGGTCCAATCGCTGTCATGAGCACCTCATTGAGTCCATTTCCGGCAACCCGGCTCTCCTCTCCCCCAGTCAAATCATTCAATACAAACAATAAGCAATCAATTCTTGCATCTACTGCACGTCCACAAACAGCGACCGATCAGGTTACCTTTTCCGGCGCAAGCAAAAAGACAGCGGCATCGACAGACAGCAAGAGCAAGATTACACCACGCGCAATCGCCGAAGAAATGAGCCGTGGCATCGTCGGTCAGGAAGACGCGATTCGTACCATCGCCTTGGCGGTTTACGACCATCTGCAGCGCATTAAACGCCGGGAGGCACTTTTAATAGCGGAAGCCGATCAACGCTCCGACATAATAAGCAATCTGATCCGGCAACCTCTGAAAAAGTATTTTATTGCAGACAGCTCCCTATCACTCCCCGTCGTTGCCAACAACCTGGCCACCATCACCGACAACTCCGAGGCTCCTTTGGCTGACGATTTGAGGGAGATGAAGGCCTATATCAAAGACTTGCTGGAAACAAACAGACTCCGTTTTCAAAACGCCAAGGTACTGGAGGCATGCGAAACCTCAAAACCACAAAATAAAAACTCGCGTGTACTGCTAGCCAATGCCGCCGATTCCGACAGTGTTGAAAAGATCCTGACAAACTTCGTTAATGACGTAGCAGCAAAGTTAACCTCCGAAAAAGAATGGGACAAGTCACAAGAACAAATCAAAACAAAAGCGACTAAAGGAAACACTACGGATTTGCTTGCAGCAGATGATGATGCACCTCCAAAAGCAAACATTCTGCTGATAGGGCCTACCGCCAGTGGGAAAACCGAAATATTCAAACGGTTTAAGAAAACACTGCAAAAACTGGGTTACCCGGTTCCCTTCAGCAATTTCAACGCGGCCAACCTGACAACCCCTGGATACAAAGGGGGCGACGTCGAAGAAATCGGCCAAGAACTCGACAGCCAGGCAAACGAAGATATAGAACTTGCCCAAGTAGGCATTGTTTTTCTGGATGAACTCGATAAATTGGCCCCTAAAAAAGGGCAAATGGAAGGCTCCATGCTGACAGAAGGCGCGCAAAACTCGTTATTGAAAGTGCTGGAAGACGGCGGAACGCTCTCCTACAGAAGGAATCCGCAGAGCGAATTGATTACTATGTCTCTCGAAGATACGTTGTTTATCGGTGCCGGTGCTTTTGACGGTCTGGAAGAAATCATCCGGAAACGCCTTCGGAAAACCGATACGGAAGGAATAGGATTTGGCAAAGAACCCCACTCCAAAACCCAACAGATACCCTACGATGAATTGCTGGCCCAGGTAACACCGGAAGATTTGATTGCATACGGGTTGAAACGTGAGCTTGTTGGACGTTTCCAGATTCAGGAGCCTCTCCAAAAACTGACCCGAGAGACATTGCGAAAGATATTGACCGAGCCTGAAAATGCACGAACGAAACAACATCAACGACAACTCAAAAAAGAAGGTGTTGAATTAAAATTTGAAGACGCTGCTCTTGAAAAAATGACGGATAAAGCCTGGAAACTGGGCACCGGTGCCAGGGGGCTGGATAATATACTGCACAAAAC
>CAZXUP010000167.1:0-3287 GCA_964643815.1 uncultured Vampirovibrionales bacterium | reverse complement strand
CCCTGAAAGAAATCCGCTTTAACGCGCCCGGATGGCCAGAGGGTTCACACGTCACCGTGACGACAGAAACCGTGGATAATCCGACAAACTACGAGTTGTCCAAACCAACTGAAAGCAAGAAACAAAAACGGTTATCTCGTCTGGCTTGATAAAAGGCAAGTATCCCTTGATAACCTGTAACCCGGCTCTGTCTTCCCACGAAAGCGGGAATCCATTATGGTTCTTCGGTGGATGGTGGATGCCTGTTTCCGCAGGCATGACATACATGCCGTAAGGGGATAGTTACCCTAAAAAAAACAGACCCTGAAAAACAGGGCCTGTTTTAGCACAGCAGAAGGTACAAGCAGCCAAGAGCAAGTATTATTATTTAGGGGCAAAAGCAGTAGAAGCACCTATGACTGATTTTGCGATCCCTCCATAAAAATTCAGCGTTTGCTGCCTGGCTTGCAATGCCGCTTGCTGATTATAATGAGCAGCATTCAATGCAAGTTGTGCTCGGTTCACCGCCAGACTCTGAGCCCGACTCGCTTCATTGCCCAACACATTACCACCCAGGCCGGCAAGGCTTTGCGCCTTGTTGAACTCGTTGGTTAAATAGTTGTTAAACAAACCAAAGCGGCGTGATCGGCTATCTTCATCCTGAAGATACAAATCCTCCGCCAGCAGCATGGCTTCTTTGCCCGCATTGGATAAATTGCTCAAACGATTGTTTTCCAAGCGTGAGAGATAATCCGTTCCGAACGTTGCATTGTATGTGCCCCCAAACCGCTTGGACAAATCCGACGCCGCCTTGCCGAAAATTTGATCCGCTTCGGCATTGATGCCTTGCGCCTGCAAGTTGTAAAAATCCAGGCCCCGCTGGTTAATCTGATTCACCCGACGCACATCGGGCATATGCAGTTCACTTGCCAGATTGTCCAGGGCGTCCAGACTGGTGCCAATCGTCTGCCTCGTTTGCGGCGTCAGGAAACTTTCGTTAATTTCAAAATTGTTCTCACGGCGGCTGGTGTAGCGATCACCCGTTGGTGATAGAAAATCATACTGCGTGACTTGCGGCGGCGCATTAATCGCTGGCGCTTTTACAGAGGCTTTTTTCCCCACTGACATCGTTTATATTCCTTCTTTCGGTTACGTAAGTTCAAAGCCCACCCGAAAGCCGTCCCCTTTACGGCAGCATTGTATAAGCCAAACCCCTCACAGATTGGGCGCTTCGGATAGACTGGTTGCATTATGACAAATTTTTCATCAAAACCATAGAGATCAAAATTTATGATTTTTGCGACAACGCATTACAAGCGGTACAATGGTAAGGTCGTATAGAAGCATTTGGGGGAGAAACCGCATTATGAATTGTCCGAGTCGTTATCTTCAGATGGAACAGGACACACTCCGCTCGCTGGGCCTGCTTTTCTTCCGGTTGGTCGTCGGCAGCGCCTTTATGCTTCACGGTTTCTCCAAAATCCAGACGCCCTTTACCTGGATGGGCGACGCTCCCATTCCGGGCATTCTGCAAGCGTTTGCCGCCCTGTCCGAATTTGGCGGCGGCCTCGCCCTGGTTTTGGGCTTGCTGACACCGCTCGCCTGCCTGGGATTGATCGGCACCATGCTGGGCGCAATCTTTATTGCCCACATCCCCGCCGGGCATCCTTTCGTTGGTCATGGCGGCCCTTCTTACGAATTGGCCCTGGCGTACCTCAGCGGAGCCGTGTTGATTTTGCTGAACAGCCCCGGCAAATTTTCCGTCGATTACTTTTTCTGCAAGTCCAAATATAAGCCGTCAGGTCAAACGTGCGACTCCACCACGTCATAGCAATTGCCAGAAGTATGCAGCGAAAGTAAACCCGGATAGCTGACTTGAACTTGCTCTTACAAACCGGCGTGTTGAAAAACATACGGTTGCAGCGCATCCCATAATTCGGGAAAGTCTGTCTGTATTTGCTCTGGCGTGGCCAACTCGCGATCCCGGTAATCGAAGCCCGGCGCAACCGCCTCGCTAATCAAACCATAGCTGCCTTCCAGCAAAGTCGATGCTTTCCATACGCCGCCCGGCACCGTCATTTGCAACACCTGTCCCTGCGCCAAATCCGGTCCCATCACACGACGTTCCAAACGACCACCCGGATGCAGCAAAATATACGCGATTGGGCCGCCCGCATGAAAGAAATGCACAATGTCGGACTGGTTAAGATGCAGATGTCCCACCGGACTGTCATCGGTCAGCAGGTAGTAAATCGTGTTCAAACCGTAACGCGTGCTACCCGCGCGATCCGGGCAGTCCACCGTCCACTCCGATTGATGAATCTGGCGGAAGTACCCGCCCTCATCATGCCCCTGCAAGTCTAAAACCCGAATCAATTCCGTCTTTTCCATCGTCACGTTCATATCCAGTTCTCATCAAAATTCCGGCTACATCGTATTGATTGTAGCCGGAATCGAATAGGCTGGGATTGGATTTTTAACGGAATACTTTCATCAACAGGTTCAGCACGCCCAGGCCTAACGTTGAATCCGCATTGGGGTCGGTCGTCAGGTTTTGGGTGAAGGTTCTGTTTGCCTGGTTGACGTTGGCCAACTGGAAGTCGATGGTGTTCTGGTTCGTCAACGCCTCGCTGGCAATCTGTTGACCGGTGAACGCTTGATCCAGAATCAGGTGGCCCCACAGTGAGAAGCCCAGAAGTTCGGTACTGGATACGCCTGCCTTGGCTGCAATCTCACTGATGCCTTCCGCCGTGTTGGGTGCGGGTACGGCGCGGAACATTTCGGCTGCGTTCAGGTTGGCGTTTTTAAAGGTCAACTGGTTGGCGAATCCGGGGATGCTGACGTGATCGGTCACCGGCCAGACATCTTCAATCAGTTTTGCATAGACGCTGCCGTTGATGCTGCCGTCATCCTGCAAGTCGCGACGACCCCATTCTTTTACTATATCGATGTTAGCGGGCGTGACCGTGAACGGAACGTTGCCGCTTTGGTTCGGGGCCAACAGCGTACGGATTGCGACGTCGCCATCCAGACCGCCATCATACAGGTCGTGACCCATCATACGGATACCGATCCGGGCAAAGGCGCTGAGGCCTGAGGCATGCGAGTTGTCAAACAAGGTGGTGTTGACCGCATTGGTCGGTGTCAGCATGCTTTGGATAAACGCTTGCGTGATGTTGCCTTGTGCATCCACCGGCACTTGGGCCAGCACCCGCTCCGGCTCCAAGTGGTAACTTTACGCCCGGAACGCTTCCGCTGGCCCAAGTGCCGGTGGATGCACAAGGCAACATCACGCAAGCGTTTATCCA
>CAZXUP010000166.1:0-6433 GCA_964643815.1 uncultured Vampirovibrionales bacterium | reverse complement strand
ATTAAACCATATAAGGGAGCATTATTATGGGAAAAGAAAAGTTCGAAAGAACCAAGCCTCACGTCAACGTCGGTACCATCGGTCACGTTGACCACGGCAAAACCACCTTGACGGCTGCAATCACCAACGTATTGGCTAAAGAGGGCAAAGCCCAGGCCCGTGCGTTCGATTCGATCGACTCCGCGCCGGAAGAAAAAGCCCGCGGTATCACCATTGCAACCGCTCACGTTGAGTACGAAACCGACAACCGTCACTATGCCCACGTGGATTGCCCGGGTCACGCCGACTACGTGAAAAACATGATTACCGGCGCCGCCCAGATGGATGGCGCGATCCTCGTTATCGCTGCGACCGATGGCCCGATGCCGCAAACCCGCGAGCATATCCTGTTGGCTCGCCAGGTTGGCGTTCCCCAGTTGGTTGTTTTCCTCAACAAGTGCGACATGGTTGACGATGCTGAATTGCTCGACCTGGTTGAAATGGAAACCCGCGAATTGTTGAGCAAATACGAATTCGATGGCGACAACATCAGAATTGTTCGCGGTTCTGCTTTGAAAGCCCTGGAAGGTGACGCCAAATGGGTCGGCAGCATTGCTGAATTGATGGCTGCTGTTGACGAAGCGATCCCGACGCCAGAGCGTCCGGTGGATCTGCCGTTCCTGATGCCGATTGAAGATGTCTTCACCATCACCGGCCGTGGCACCGTTGTGACGGGTCGGATCGAGCGTGGTAAGGTCAACGTGGGCGACGAAGTTGAAATCGTCGGCTTGGGTGACACCCGCAAAACGACTGTCACCGGTATCGAGATGTTCCGCAAATTGCTGGATGAAGGTCTGGCTGGCGACAACATCGGCGCGCTGCTCCGCGGTATCGACAAAGCGGCTGTTGAGCGTGGAATGGTTCTGGCGAAGCCGGGTTCCATCAAGCCCCACACCAAGTTCAAAGCCAACGTCTACGTTCTCAGCAAAGACGAAGGTGGCCGTCACACCCCATTCTTCAGCAACTACCGTCCGCAGTTCTACGTCCGTACAACTGATGTGACCGGAACCATCAAGTTGCCGGATGGCGTTGAGATGGTGATGCCTGGCGACAACATCGTCATGGATGTCGAGTTGATCACCCCGGTTGCCATCGAGCAAGGGATGCGCTTCGCGATCCGCGAAGGCGGCCGCACCGTTGGCGCTGGCGTTGTCGACAAAATTATCAGCTAAGATTAGTGACTTGACGAAGTAGGAAGAAGGAATATGGCAACAACGACCAAGAAAAAAAGCAGCAAAACCCGGGTACGTATCCGTCTCAAATCTTACGACAGCCGTTTGATTGATGCTTCGGCCGCCAAGATTGTGGATGTCGCCCGGAATGCCCAAGGCGAGGTCGTTGGTCCGATTCCTCTTCCTACGGATCGCAAGTCCTTTTGTGTTCTCCGGGCGCCGCACGCCGATAAAAAGTCGCGCGAGCACTTTGAGATCCGTATTCACAAGCGCCTGATCGATATTAAAGAGCCCGGTCAGGACTTCGCCAATCAACTGAGCCGGTTGGATTTGCCCGCCGGGGTTGATATCGAAGTTCGCTTGTAATACAGTAGAGCCTCGCGCTGGTTTTAGTGCGTCTTTACAAGGTTAGACCCCCCGTATTTCCACCAGTGGACAGAGACAACTGAATAAGTTAAAAACTCAGACCACTTACTAGTAACGAAAGGTAAACAAGGTGAGTTTTCCAGGAAAGAAATTGATTGGAAGAAAACGCGGCATGACCCAGGTTTTCACGGAAGACGGGTCCGCTGTCCCCGTAACGGTAGTCGAGCTTTTGCCGTTGACGGTCACCCAGGTGAAAACTGTCGATAACGACGGTTACTCCGCAGTGCAGGTCGGTTATCTGCCCGCGAAGTCGAAGCACTTGACCAAGGCTCAGCAGAAACATCTGGAGAAAAACAATCTCCCGTTGTTGCGCAAACTGAAAGAATTTCGCGTGGCCAGTGCTGAAGTTGCCGACTGTAACGTGGGCGATGTGATTCAGCCGGCTGGCGATGGCTCTTTCCTGATTGAAGGTGTTCTGGTTCATGTGACCGGGCAGTCTATCGGTAAAGGCTTCCAAGGCAACACCAAGCGTTGGAATCACCACCGCGGACCGATGAGTCACGGTTCCAAATCCCACCGTCTGCCGGGTTCCATCGGCGCCGGTACCACGCCGGGCCGAGTGTTCAAAGGTCTGCACATGGCCGGTAACATGGGTAACGAGCGCGTCACGGTTCGCAACCTGCGTGTAATCCGTGTGTTGGCTGAGAAGAACGTGGTCCTGATTCAGGGTTCGGTGCCCGGTGTTGAAGGCGGGTTTGTCACCATTCAAGCTAAGTCTGAGCGCTGGAATCAACCGCGCGAAGCCGGCAAGACCCGATAGTAAGGAGATTGGATCATGGCTGAAGAAAAATTGATTTTGAAAAAATTCTCCAAAGACGGCAAAGAGGCCGGCCAGGTCGAAGTCTCCCCTTCGGTGTTCGGCATTGAACCCAACGTGCATGTGCTGTATCAGGCCGTGCGTCGTGAGTTGGCCAACGGTCGCGCTGGTACGGCAAAAACCAAAACCCGGAGCGAAGTCCGTGGTGGCGGTAAGAAGCCTTGGAAACAAAAAGGCACGGGGCGTGCGCGCGCCGGTTCTATCCGTTCCCCGCTGTGGGTCGGTGGCGGTGTCAGTTTTGGCCCCCAGCCGCGTGACTTCTCCTTTGAGCTGCCCCGCAAGGTGCGTGTCCTGGCGATTCGTTCTTCGTTGTCGGCGGCGCAAAGCAAATTCAAAGTGCTTGAGGACTTTTCTTTCTTGAGCGCCCCGAAAACCAAAGAGGTTTCCCAGGTCTTGAACAAGTTGGGTCTGGACAACAAGAAAGTGCTGATCCTGGTGGACTACAAGGCATCGGAAAACCAGCATGTGTTTCTGGCCGCTCGTAACCTGCCCGGTGTGAAAATCAGCCTGCCGCACAACCTGAGTGCGAAAGATCTGTTGAATGCCGAGGCTGTATTGGTTAGCGCTGCTGCCGTCCAGGAAATCAATGAAAGGTACGCCGCTCATGTCTAAACAGTTTGCCCCTCAATCCGAACTTTACAACCTCTTGAAGCGGCCGATTGTGACCGAGAAGACTACCGGTCTGGCTGAATTGGGTCAGTATGTCTTTGAAGTGACTCGCGATGCCAACAAGATCCAGTTAGGCCAAGCGTTCGAGCTGGCTTTTCCGGGTCGCAAAGTCAAGGCGGTCCGTCTGGTGACGGTGCCGGCGCATACGAAACGTTACGGTAAACGAATTGGTCAGACCCCGGAGAAGAGAAAAGCGATTTTCTCGATTGAGGGTGAACCAATCGAACTCTTCACAGGAGTCTAAGCGTCATGGCTGTTAAGCAATTTAAACCCACCTCCGCCGGTGTTCGCGGCATGTCCAAACTGGAAAGCGGCGACATCACGACGAATCAGCCTTACAAGCCATTGCTGCGCAAGCTGAAAAAGCATGCCGGACGCAACAGCTACGGGCGTATCACCGTTCGCCACCAGGGCGGCGGTAACAAAAAACACTACCGTGTCATTGATTTCCGTCGCGACAAGCGTGATATTACGGCGGTTGTGACCACGGTCGAGTACGATCCGAACCGCAACGTGCGTATTTCCCTGGTGACCTACGCCGATGGCGAAAAACGCTACATCCTCAAGCCGGAAGGCGTCAAAGTGGGCGATACCATCAGTGCCGGTGTGTCTGCTGAGATTAAGCCGGGTAACGCGTTGCCGTTGAAAAATATTCCGTTGGGTACGGTGGTCCATAATATCGAAATGACCCCGGGCAAAGGTGGCCAGATGGTGCGTTCTGCCGGTGGCAGCGCTCAGTTGGTGGCGAAAGAAGGCGATTATGCAACGCTTCGTTTGCCCAGTTCGGAAATGCGGATGGTGCGTGTCGAGTGCTACGCCACGGTTGGCTCGCTGAGCAATGCCGAGTTCAAGAACATTAAAATCGGTAAGGCCGGTCGCAAACGCCATATGGGTATTCGTCCGACCGTTCGCGGTTCGGTTATGAACCCGGTCGATCACCCGCACGGTGGTGGTGAAGGCAAGGCGCCGATTGGTCGCCCGACGCCGGTAACCCCTTGGGGCAAGCCGACGCTGGGTTACAAAACCCGCAGCCGCCGTAAGGCATCCAGTAAATATATCGTCAGACGACGCACGAAATAGGAGTTTAAACATCGTATGGCTCGCTCTCTGAAAAAAGGACCGTTTGTAGATGATCACCTCGCCGTCAAGGTGGATGGTCTGAACAAAACTGGCGACAAGAAGGTTATCAAAACCTGGTCGCGCCGGTCGATGATTACTCCTGACATGATTGGCCACACCATTGCCGTGCACAACGGCGCCAAGCATGTGCCGGTTTACGTGACGGAACAGATGATTGGTCACAAACTGGGCGAATTTGCACCCACCCGCTTCTTCCGCGGCCACTCCGGCAGCGATAAAAAAGCAGCGGTGAAGAAGAAATAGGAACCAGAACCATGGCGACAAAGACGGCAACGAATCTCAAGCAGGCGCAGGCCACGCAAAAATACATCATCATGTCCCCCCGTAAACTGCGCCGGGTGGTGGATACCATTCGCGGCAAGCGGGTTCCGGAAGCCTACAACATGTTGCGCCTGATGCCTTACGAGGCAGCCCGCGTTGTGTTGAAAAAGCTGATCGAAGCGACCGCTAATGCCCAAGTCAAGTTTGGCGTTGACGATGCCGCACAACTGGTGATCAGCCAGGCGTTTGCGGATGAAGGTCCTGCCTACCGCCGCTACAAGCCGCGGGCGCAAGGCCGGATCTATCGCCGGGAAAAACCTACCTCGCACCTGACGATTGCCGTGCAGGTTAAAGAAGCCCAAAAAGTTTAAGAGACCAAAGAAGGAAAGAATCGTGGGACAAAAGGCCAACCCGAAAAGTTTGCGTCTCGGCATTATCCACACCCCGGATAGCACCTGGATTGCCGATTCCAAAAACTATTCCAAAAACGTCAAGGAAGACGAACAGATCCGAGTTTTCCTGAAGAAAAAGCTCAAAGCGGCTTCCGTAAGCCGGATTGAGATTGATCGCAAGGCGCAGCGTCTGATCGTCCGTATTATCACCGGTCGTCCGGGGATGGTGGTCGGTCGCGGCGGCCAGGGTTTGGATACGCTGCGCAAAGACCTGCAAGCGCTGACAAGCCGCAAGGACATCCAGATCGATGTGATGGAAGTCAACCGGATTGAAGCCGATTCGACCCTGGTGGCGGAATCCATTGCCCAGCAATTGGAAAAGCGGATTGCGTATCGTCGGGCCATGAAGCAAGCCGTCCAGCGCTCGATGCGCAGTGGCGTGAAAGGCATCAAGATTATGATCGCCGGTCGTTTGGGTGGTGCTGAAATTGCCCGGACCGAGTGGACCAAGGAAGGTCGCATCCCCCTGCATACGTTCCGGGCGGATGTGGACTATGGTGTGGCTGAAGCGAAAACCATGTTCGGTATCATCGGCGTCAAGGTCTGGATCTTCAAAGGCGAAGTGATGCCGGGTGAGACGGCGGTTTCCAACGTCAAAGCCAAAGCGGCTCGTCCTGAAGAAGCAGGCGCTGCACCGGATGCGCAAGGTCTGCAAGGCGCTGGCCGTCGTGGTCGCGGTCCTGGTGCTCCAGGTGGCGGTCGTGGCCCCGAAGGCGGTCGCGGAGGCCGTGGTCCTGCTGGTGGTGCTCGTCGCCCTGGCGGTGGGCCTGGACGCGGAGACGCCCGTCAAGAATCGAAACCGGCTGCACCGGCTCCCGCTGAAGCAGCCCCCCCATCTGAGGAGTAAATAACCGATGTTAATGCCGAAGCGTACCAAATACCGCAAGCAGATGCGGGGCAACATGAAAGGCTCCGAAACCCGTGGCACCAATTTTGAATTTGGCAGTTTTGCTCTGCAGACGCTGGATCCGGGTTGGTTGACCAGTCGCCAGATTGAAGCGGCCCGTCGGGCAATGACCCGCTCCATCAAGCGGGGCGGTAAAATCTGGATCCGGATTTTCCCGGATAAGCCGGTCACCAAAAAACCGGCTGAAACCCGGATGGGTTCCGGTAAAGGAAACCCGGAATACTGGGTAGCTGTTGTCAAACCGGGCAAACTGCTGTTTGAAATGGAAGGCGTGACTCGCGAATTGGCGGTTCAGGCGCTGGAATTGGCCGCGCAGAAACTGCCGGTTCGTACCAAAATTTTGTGCAAAGAAGACATTCTGGGAGGCTCGCCTCATGAAACTAACTGAAATGCGTGATCTGACTGAAGCGGAATTGAACGCCCAGGTTGAGACGGCTCGTAAGGAGCTGTTTGAAGCCCGGTTCAAGCACACGTTGAATCAACTGGAAAACACGGCGTTGCTGAGTCAGCTCAAGCACCGTGTCGCCCAGTTGCAGACGGTCTTGAATGA
>CAZXUP010000165.1:6073-6518 GCA_964643815.1 uncultured Vampirovibrionales bacterium | reverse complement strand
AACGTGACCGATGGTACCGATGTTGACGTGCGGCTTGTTTCTTTCAAACTTCTCGCGAGCCATGAATTGTGATCTCCTTTAGATGTGATTGATAATTCTGAATACCGGACCAGGGGGTAGGGTTAAAACAGTGGGTTGCTTTTCTTTGCGGTCATCCGCCGCCGTTGGCCTGTCTTGCATGAAACAGGGAGACCGGGGAGCTGGGGAAAGACCCAAAGATACGTGCCAATTAGCTAAACACAAACAAAAAAAATAGAAAAGCCCATGACGAGATTTGAACTCGTGGCCTTCCCCTTACCAAGGGGATGCGCTACCCCTGCGCCACATGGGCGAACCTTTTCTTTTGTTTGGAGCGGATCCGGTTTGCTGTCTCCAGCAATCCGACTCCGGTAAGTGGTGGGCAGGGCTGGATTCGAACCAGCGTAGCTGACGCAACGGTTTTACA
>CAZXUP010000165.1:0-6063 GCA_964643815.1 uncultured Vampirovibrionales bacterium | reverse complement strand
GGGCCGGAACTCCAAACCCTGCAATTCGTGCGGGGACACGTGGGATATAGATAATCATAAAAATATCAGTCCTGTCCAGCGATTTCCGGAAAAAATTTCCCTGATTCTCCATGTATGGGTGAGAGGCCCCTACCCTCGTCCAAATCTGACCAAACAGGTCAAACACATCAACAGTTTGTCAAAAATGCCCACTAGCACTTTCTGGCTTTGTAGAACGTTATTTATACAGAAATTGCGTTTTGTAACAACAAAAAGGAAAGCACGCATGCCCCCCATTGGCCCTCAATTTTCTGGACGTCACACCTTAACTCAGACTCAAATGAGGAAGGCTGATCAGGCTTTAAACACAGGCAACCTCAAACAATACCGGGAGGAACTTGCAAAAGTCACCAATGATTCAAGCATTACGGAAGGTGAATTTCTGGAAGTGAACGGAAAGAATGGCAAGATCATCATTTACACCGAAGAAGATCTCAAGCAATATTGCGCCTCTCAAGAAAAAGCGTACGAAGCCTATAACCCCAGTAACAAACCACTCCAGGCACTGCTGGCACCTGAAGACATATTCACGCTTTCGCAAGACACACTGGACTTGTGTGAAAAACGTGCAGCCAACTGACAAAGTTGCCGCGAGTCCTCGCTAACATCTTTTTGCCTTGAGCTGCTTTTAATAAAAATCCATCACGAACTAACCAGGAGTGAACCCATATGACCACCATTGGCCCAAAATTTTCCGGGAAGTACGTATTGAGCAAAGAACAAACCCGGGCAGTCCAGACAGTGAGGGACCAAGCAGTGAAGAATACCTCATATGGCACAGAAACTTCTACTGAAGACCGTGAGGACCGTATTGAAAGACTCTGGGCAGAGTTGGCAGAAATCAAACGTGCCGATGAAATATTGGCAGAAATCACAGGAGATCAAGCCATTCTGGAGAAAAAATATTGCCAAGAGTTTACTGAAGACGGCAGATTGGTTATTTACACCGGAGCAGAGCGTGACGACCACCTCAAACACGCACCAAGAGGGCTAAAAGCAGTCATACTCCATATTTTTAAGAGTGAAGTCCATAAAGCCTTTACTAAGCAAATGCAACAAGAAGAACAACAGCAAGCAAAAGAAGGTCTACTAATTGCACCACTACCAGCCTCACGGAATACTCCAATTCCGGCAGAAAATGCGAAAATTCATGCGGACAGAGCAAAGCTAGTTAAGCAACTGCAAGCAGACAAAGCAAAACAAATTGAGCAACTGCGAAAGGATCTACAAGAAAAACTTCAGCAAGCGAGAAAGCTCAATAGCTTCCCTGCCATCCATTCACGTCCAGATTCAGACAAGTTTAAGATCAATTAAGCGACCGAAGCAAAAATCAAAGCCGCCCCGATTGGAGCGGCTTTGTGGTGGGTAGGGTTGGATTTGAACCAACGTAGCTTGCGCAACGGATTTACAGTCCGCCCCCTTTAACCCCTCGGGCACCTACCCTTAAGAGACCATTTGCAAGCAGTGGGAAAAACTTGGCAAAGCCGGTGATGGGACTCGAACCCGCAACCTACGGTTTACAAAACCGTTGCTCTGCCATTGAGCTACACCGGCCCGAGCGAGAGGGTCTTTTGATCATAGTCTTTAAACACAGGCTGTCAAGCAAGGCCGCCTGTCATCATTCAAAGCTGGTTACAGTCCGGCTTTCTCGCGCACAGCCGCCATCTTGCCTTCCATCGTATTGGCATGATCCCGACGATCGTCAATGCGTAACGTCGTCGAAACCCGGTAAGCTCCTTGCGTAAACGGCGCTTCATGCATGCGGCGCGCCAGCTCCAGCACGCGGTCCAGCTCGCCTTCCAACGTGGTGGTCATCGGGTTCAGCCGGTATTTCACATCCGGGAACTGCTTCAACAACTGATCGCAAGAGGCCACATAACTACTGATGCTGGTACTTCCCGTCCCAATCGGCACAATCGTGACATCCGCCATCACCTTCGGCATCGCTTCTTCTCCTTTATTACAAGCTGATGGCTCTATTCAAACACGGGCTTCCCGCACATCAAAATGAATTTGATAATCGCCAATCACACGGCCTTGCGTATTCACACGCTGCAACATCCGATACGGCTGCAAACGGCTATCTGTTGCCATTGCGGCATCCAGCCAGCCCAGGCGGATGAGAATTTCCACCGCCACCAGATTGCGAATCTCCGTGGAGCCGTCCGCAATTTTGATTGCCAAGCCTTCGTCGCAACCTGCCCGGCTGACACAAAGCACGCCATCCGCACCCACTTTGGCCAGCAGCTTGCCGCCACTGGCCTGCATAATCACCGTATCCACACGCCCACTACCGCCAACCAGTTCCGGGTAAGACATCATCGCTTTACAGATCAGTGCGCATGCCGTATCCGTGCCCAGTTGCGCATACAGCCCAGCCATCGCTACTAACGGCAGATAAAATACCGGCGCACCGCAGCCATCGACTGCCACCGGAATATCCGCAATGCCTGTTCTCTGCCGCAAGTCTGCCAAAATCGCTTGTTGCAAGGGATGAGCCGGATCGAGATAAGTAGCAGGGTCCAGCCCCTGCCGCTTGCAGTAGAGCAACATACCCGCGTGTTTGCCGGAGCAATTATTGTGAATCGCCCGTGCCGCTTGCCCGGTTTGTCGCAATATCGCTTGTGTTTCTATATCCAACGGTTCATGCGCCCCGCACTGCAAAGCCGCTTCGGACAACCCGGCCTTGGAGAGAAGCCTGGCTACAACTTTAAGATGTCGGGCAGAAGCCGTGTGAGAAGCGCAACAAAGCGCCAGCTCCTCAATGGTCAGCTCATCCGCCAATCCCCTCTGAATCAGGGACATGGCCTGGAAGGGTTTGGCCGCCGAACGGAAAAAAGTAGCGATTTGCTCGGCCTCGGGTGTACAATACAAAAGGTTTTGCTGGGAGTTCGCAACAACTGCCCAGCCTAGGTGTCTGTTTTCAACCAGGCTTTCGCTGAGGGAATCCGCCCCTCGATATCGGGTGGCAGTCACCAAACAGAATGGTTCTACTACAGAAGAGATAGGCATCAGGGTTTGAAGTTTTGTAAAATTTTATTTTAGAATAGAAACACCCAGCCATAAATAGAGTCCCAACCTTATATGAGGAATGGGGCTTTGCCACCAAAACATAGGGTTGATAGAGATAAGTGCCATCCGTGAAAACCCCGTATTCACAAGCAGCCGCACAGACGCCACCGAAGGGGGTTGGCATCTATTCCAGTCGCGATGAACAGTCGAATCTGCTGGTTTGGATTGCGGCATCCATTGCCGTGCACTTGTTCTTCATCTCTGCCGTCTGGTTCATTATTGTCATCTTGCAGTTCTTAGGCTGGCAGATTCCGCTCTTCAACCATCTTGCCGTCAAACCGCGGGATACCGAGTTTGTCCTGGTCGATAACTCACCCAAGGACAAACCGCGCAACCCGACTAAAAACCGGGCCGAACGCGCCAGCCGCTCCGGTGGCCAACGGATTGCCAACCAACCGATTGTCCAGCCCCAGCGGGCTGCCGGTACGCCGTCCCCAAAATCCACACCACGCCCGGCGGCACAGCCTTCCCCCCGACCCGCACCAAAACCAGCGCCGCAGCCACGTCAGGCAGCGGCACGGCCCGCGCCTGCCCCAACACCGCAACCCAAAGCGGCGCCAACGCCCAAACCAGCCCCGCCCGCACCCAAGGTTCCAAACCGGACCACCGTGGCCAATGCAACACCAGCACTTCCGCCCAATCCTATCGCAGCCATCAAAATGCCTGCTTCGCCAGCGCCTAAAAACCCATCACTGACGGATGGTGGTCCGGTCGCCAAAACACAAGGCTCCGGCAGCCCTTCCAGCGGCTCGCCCGGCAGCGGAAATCCTGGCCCTAGCACAATTGCAGGCAATCCATCCCGCGGCGGTTCCGGCAATCCGGGTAGCGCCGGTAGAGCCGGCAGTCAAGGCGGCAGCGGCGGCTCCGGCTCTTACAATCAAAGCGGCTCTCCGGGCGGCGGCGGCGGTAGAAACGGGATTGACGCCGAAGAACAAACAGATTTCGGCCCCTATATTGGAGAACTGCAACGACGCATTCGCCGCAATTGGGCGCCACCTTCGGAAGACCGCAGCAAGCGCGTGGTCGCCGTTTTTACTATCTCACGCGACGGACGCCTGCTGGGCTTCAGGGTCCAACAATCTTCCGGCTCGCCACCTGCCGATCAGGCCGCCGCGGCAGCCGTCAAGGCATCAGCACCATTCCGTCCGCTCCCTGCCACCTATAAGGGAAACAGCATCGATATCCAATTCACCTTTGACTACGAAGTCGCCAATGGCGCACGGCAAATTCGCTAGCGCGCAAAAAAAAGGCTGGTTTTAGCCAGCCAAAATCGGGACACTTGGTAGTCACATAGGGATAGGAGTGGGAGTGTATCGAACTACTGTAATAAAAACGATATCCTCCTGATAATTGCGTATCTGACGGATATCGGTTACACATCTTTATTAATTTTTCAAGATGCAAAAATGACTGCCAAAATATTGATGGCGCACAAACTGCAAACGGGTTGAGCGGCAAGGCATCGTGGCAACACAGCCTGAATCAGACAGCTTTTAGACAAAAAGAAGTCACCCCAAACGAGGTGACTAACGTCTTATGACACAATAGGGATGGGAGTGGAAGTTATACATTAATAAAAACAAGCAATCATCTAAAATTGCCTTTAGTACCTCTTGCCCCTACGAAGTTATTTCAAAAGTTTTCAAGCTGATGCGGCTACAAGGCGTGAGCAGCGCAAGCGAGGCACGTATTTCAATACGTAACGAGCTGAAACCTAAACCCTTGGCAAGTATAACGGGCCTTAGGGGGTAGGTTCCCCTGTGGGGTCAGCACAAACAACGCCGTAGACGCGCAGATTGGAACCTTTTGGAATAGCTTCTAAAGCTGGACGTAGAGCGCGCCGTAGATCCCTTCAATCTTCTGGATCGTCTCCAAAAGCGCATCCGTCGGGGGATTATCGAGGTTAAACACCATAATCGACTCGCCACCCGCGGACGATCCATGCCGCGCCACTTGCAGCGCGCTGATATTCACGCCCGCTTCGCCCAGCACGGTTGCCACCTTGGCAATCATTCCGGGACGATCGTGGTGCGGTGTGATCAACACGTAGTGCGTCGGCTCCAGCGCCATCCAGTAGCCATCCACTTCCACAATCCGAAAAATCTCGTCTGAAATGAGTGTCCCGCTGACAGTATGTGTCTTTGTATCGGTGGTCAGCCGCACTTCCAAGAGATTGAGATAGTTTCCGGCCTGCTTGGTTGCGGATTCCTTGACGACAAGCCCGCTTTCCTCGGCAATGGAAGGCGCATTGACATAATTAACACCCTCGCGCGCCGTCGAGAGCAAGCCTTTTAACACGGCCAGCGTCAACGGCTCGCTGCGCGTCTTGCTGAGTTCGCCCTTGGCGGTAATTTCCACCGATTGCGCCGCCCCTTTGGCCATTTGCCGGATGAGATTGCCCAAGACTTCGGCCATCGGCATATAGTGCTTGACCGGGTCCAGCACGTCCTGGCGCAACAACGGGATATTGACCGCGTTTTTGGCGTAGCCGTATGCAAAAAACTCGCGAATCTGCTCGGCCACATCGATGGCCACGTTAATCTGCGCCTCTTCGGTGCTGGCACCCAAATGCGGCGTGAGTACCAGCTTGTTGGCATGCGCTCCCATATTCAACAGCGGATTATCCGCCGCCGGAGGCTCATCAGCAAACACATCCAGCGCGACGCCCGCAACGATGCCTTTTTCAATGGCTCCCACCAACGCCGTTTCGTCAATAATACCGCCGCGCGCGCAGTTAATGATCCGCACACCGGGCTTGCAGCGCGCAAACGAGTCTTGGTTAAACAGGTTCTGGGTTTCACGCGTTTTGGGCGCATGAATCGTAATGAAATCGGATTTTTCCAGGATCTCATCAAACGATACCGCCTGGACGCCCAGCTCTTCCGCCATGGCCTTGGACAGGAACGGATCGAAGACGTTCACTTTCATCTCCAGCGCCAGGCAAGCCTTGGC
>CAZXUP010000164.1:0-6521 GCA_964643815.1 uncultured Vampirovibrionales bacterium | reverse complement strand
AAACAAAAAGCAGCGACCGGGCTTCAACGAGATTCTGGCGCAGGCGGGCTTTAAAGAAGACGGTACCATCACCAGCGAGACACTGGGCTTTACCATTGGACCGCGCCTCAATGCCCTGGGGCGTTTGGAGCGAGCCGATCAGGGGGTTGAGCTGCTGACGACCCCGTATCCCGAAACGGCCCGGACGATTGCGCAGCACCTCGAATATCTCAACGCGAAACGCCGCGAGCTGTGCGATAAAACGTTTCTGGAAGCTGAAAGCCATTTGCGGGCCACTGGCGGATTGGAAGACAAGCGGGCGGTTATTCTGGGCAGCCCGGACTGGAATCCGGGGATTATCGGCATTGTGGCCTCTCGCCTGATTGAAAAGTATCACGTGCCGGTGTTTATGATGGTAGTAGATGAAGCGAAGGGCGTGGTGCGTTGTTCGGGTCGATCCATTCCGGGGTTTAATCTTCACGATGAGTTGCTGGCGCTGGAGGATTATTTCCTCAACTTTGGCGGCCACGCCGGGGCTGGCGGGTTTTCTCTCAAGCTGGAGCGACTGGAAGCGTTCAAACGGGAACTGCACGCCATTTGCATCAAGAAGATCGCGGATGAACAGATGCGCCCGGTGGTGGAAGTGGATGCCAAACTGGAGTGGAGCCAGGTGAACCCGCATCTGATTGAGCTGGTTCGCAAGTTGGCGCCGTTCGGCATGGAAAACCCCTCGCCCAAGTTTGTGATTGAAGACGTGAACGTGGCGGCTCAGCGCTTTATGGGAGAAGGCGATCGGCACCTGAAGCTGGTGTTGACCAGCGGCAAGGCGAAACGCGGATCGGATAACAATCCGTTAGAGGGCATCATCTGGAATTTCGGCAAGAAAGAGCGTTTTGACAGCCGGATGCTGTACCATTTTGCGGTGGTGCCCGAGCTGAACACTTTTAATGGCGTTACCAAAGTGCAGTTGCTGATTGAGGATTACAAGTCGCCCGAGGCCGCGAAAACGGCGACGGAAACCGTGATTCAAACCAGTGTATCGACGGTGGCGAACCAGGTGAGTGGGCCGAATGGCAGCCCATCTCCCGAAAAGCCGCCAGAAAAGCCGGAAGCCGGACCGCAATGGATTGATCACCGTAACCGGGACAGCCTGGAAACGTTTGTGGGGCAGCTGATACAGCCCTTGCAGGCCGAGCGTCGGGTGCTTGTGTACCACGAAGGACGCAAGCCGGAGTTGCCGTTTCTGGATGAACGTTTGCTGTGTGGCCGCTTGCAGGTAAAACCGGCGGATGACTTGGTGTTGTGGGATTTACCGCCTTCTGCCAAACAGTTTCAGCAACTGTTGGACTGGGTCAAGCCGGAGGTAGTCCATTTGATAGGCGGCAAGTATCAGTCGATGCCGCTGAATCCGTCCGAGCAGAACTGCCTGAAGCTGATTTTGCAGGTGTTGCGCCGGGGCGAGGAAACCCAGGTGATCGACCTGAAAACGTTTGCGTCTCAATTAGCAACCACCACGGCAGTGGTCGCGCATGGCCTCATTCTGCTTGGGAAGCTCTCTCTGCTGGAAACCCGTCTGGTGGAACCGGGCATGCTCGAAAAAGTCGAGGTTCGTCTCTTGTCGCAAAACGGCAGTACGGAGAACCTGCACCACTGCCTGGAGTTTGTGACCTTTCAGCAGGCCTTAAAAGAGGTGGGCAAATACAGGGGATGGCTCTTGAACGCCCCTCTTGGTACAATAAGGGCGGCCTTGGGGTCATCTTCGAGTGGATTGACGGCAGATGCCTCTGTGTTGGCAAGTCCTTCCGAAAATCCGTCCGTTCCCGAAGCGCAAGTCGTATTGAATTAACAGGAAAAATCGCATGCCTACCACCACTGAGTCACTGGAGCATATTGCCGTGGACAAGATTAAAGCTGCTATTCGGGATATCCCCGACTTCCCCAAGCCGGGCATTCTCTTCAAAGATATTACGCCGGTGCTGAAAGACCCGGTTTTGTTGAACCAGGTGGTGGATTATTTCTACTACCAACTCAAAGACAAGAAGGTTCAGTACGTGATCGGTATCGAATCGCGCGGGTTTATTTTAGGCGCTGCGTTGGCGTACAAACTGGGTTGTGGCTTTGTGCCGGTTCGCAAAAAGGGCAAGCTGCCCGGTCTGGTCGAGCGTCATGAGTACGATTTGGAATATGGCACCGACACGATTGAAATGCATACCGATGCGTTTGAACCCGGCGCCCGCGTCGCCCTGATTGACGACTTGCTGGCCACCGGCGGAACCGCTGGCGCTGCGGCCAAGCTGATTGATACGCTGAGAGGCGATCTGGTTTCGATTATGTTCATGATCGAACTGAACTTCCTGCATGGACGCGCCCGTTTACCGCAAACAGTCAACATCCATTCAATGCTTCAGTTTTAGCCAAGCAATTTGCATATTGTTCGGTAAAAATTTAGACGATCAGCTTATACGGCCATTGGCTCCAGTTCCACTTTCAGCCAGCCTTCTTCACGCTTGTCAAAGGCCTTGTAGGCTTCGAGCGCATCGGTGATGGGCCGGATTTCCGTCAGGATTTCCGATGGATCAATCACCCGGCTTTGCACCAGCTCAAGCAGCAGCGGAATATACTTGCGGTGATTGCAGTTGCCCATGCGCACGGTGAGGTTTTTACCGGTGGCTTCTCCGAGTGGAAAGTAATTTGCCGAGTCTGGATACACGCCGATGATGGAAAGCGTACCGGCCTTGGCCAACGCCTGCACCGCCCAGCGAATGGCCTGTGAAGGCGCATCGCCCGGCTCCCAGTTGCCTTGTTTTGGATTGGTCTTGGGGGCAATTTTCCGAACTTCATCGACAAACTCTTTCTCATGTTCTTTGGCTTGTTTGCGGGCCGGGCCATGATGGGCGCAGTTGGCATCCACGCCCACTGCGTCAATCGCCCTGTCTACGCCAATGCCGCCGGTTAAGCGTTTAATGGTTTCCACCGGGTCCTCTTCGTCAAAGTTGATGGTTTCCGCGCCTTGCTGCCGCGCCATTTCAAGCCGCGAGGGGATGTTATCCACCGCAATCACACGGCCCGCTCGCATTAAAAATGCGCTGGCAATGGCAAATTGTCCGACCGGCCCGCAACCAAATACAGCCACGGTTCGGCCTGGCTCGATATGCGCCAGTTCGGCTCCGAAATAACCGGTCGGAAAAATATCCGAGAGTAAAATGGCTTGCTCGTCACTGACAAGATCCGGCAGCTTAACCAGATTGACGGGCGCAAACGGAATGCGGGCTTTTTCCGCCTGCAAGCCATGAAACGGTCCGCTGGACTCCGGGCCGCCATAGAAAGCGCTGCCTGCATCAGAGCCATTGGGATTGGTGTTGTCGCATTGCGAGTAATAGCCATCGCGACAATACGCGCAAAAGCCACAGGCAATGGTGCTGGGGATGACCACGCGATCACCGACGTTGAGATTGCGGACATCGGCCCCAAGCGCTTCAATGACGCCCACCCCTTCATGCCCCAAAATCGTACCGGCTTTCATGCCGGACATGGTGCCCCGGATCATGTGCAGATCGGTGCCGCAAATCGCGCTTGCCGTCAGACGGACGATGGCGTCCATCGGGTGTTTGATCTTGGGTTCCGGCACATCATCCAGACGAATATCACCCACACCATGCCAAACAACTGCTTTCATAGTCTACCCTCCCTGCTGAGTCTGGCCCTGCTGAGCCTGCTTTTTGCCTGAGGGAGTATGAAACCATAGGGACGTTGGACGCGTGAATTGCTTGTCCGATTAATCTTGCACTGCCCGCACAGACAAACCCGATTCGATAGCGTTAAACCGGGGCTTCTAAATCGGAACCTGGGCTGTTTTCAACCAGAATAGGCATAGGCAATGCAGCTTGTCTTCCAGTTCCTCGGGTTTGCCGTGTTTGCAAATATAGCTGTTGGCCCCGTCCCGGTAAGCGGCAAACACATCGTCCTGCTTTTGAGAGGTGGACAGCATCACGGTAGGGGTGGAGCGTGTCAGCGTGTTTTGCCGGATGACTTTCAAGACCTCCAGGCCCGAGCCGTCCGGCAAGTGCAGGTTTAACAAGATCAGGGAAGGCCGTTTGGCGATTGATCCCTTTTCATTCTCAATCGCCAGGGCTTGCAATGCCTCTTCTGCGGATTTCAGAAAAACCAGAGCGTAGCCCGGCGCTGAAGTTGTGAAGGTTTTTTCAATGAGCCGGGCATCCTGTTCATTGTTTTCCACAATCAGAATGGTGCGTTTGGACACAAGAATTACCTAGTCTGTTCAGTCATTGTAATGGGACTCTGAGCGGGACAGAATCATGACTGTACAGTATAAAAACAGTAACAACTCAGCGTTTACCCAGGAAAAGAGTATTCTTCACGTTGGTTTCAGAGCTTCTTACTATGTTTCAAGGCCCGGGTGACAGGCTGGAGTATCTGCTCTGTCTACCTAGTATATGCCTGCCATGCGTCCCACGGCAAGAAGCAATCCCTTCAGGGGTTATTGGGCGTAATGTTGGAAGTTTGGCACAGTGGGTCCTCATCAGTGGCAAATTTGGGGTGGTTTTGTGTTTAATACGAAAACAGGATTAATTTAGTTTCAAATTGCATGATGGGCATCACTCCCGTTTTTTCATCACCACAAGTCCGCCAGACAACGCCTTGGGCACCACAAGGCGTTGCTCAAGGTTTTTTGCCGCCACCGCCTGCTGCCGACCGTTTGACGCTGAATAACCCCACGTTGCCGCCTACCCTGCCGATATCTACCCCGAGCCAGAACCTGACGCGGTTTTTCTTTGATATGGGTGAGCGCTACTATCAGGCCAACCGCTTTCAGGACGCCATTGGCGCATACAACGTTGTTTTGCAGCAAAACAACCAGGATTACATCACCTTCAACAAGCGAGGCGTCGTGAAGGCGGCGGCCAAAGACTATGCGGGAGCGATGGCCGATTACACGCAGGCGCTGGCCATCAAGCCCGATTTCTACAATGCCCTGATCAACCGGGCCAACCTGAAAGCGTATGTCAAAGACTACCAGGGGGCTTTGACGGATGCGGCCATCGCCATTCGCCTGCAACCGATGAACCCGGTGGCTTACGAAAACCGGAGCGATATTTACAACGATCTGGGTCTTCGCCCGCAGGCCCTGAACGACAAGCGTATGGTGATATGGTTGAACAGCATCAAGCCCCAACAGTCGCTGAAGCTGCCTTACTGCCCGCCCCGGGTGGCGTTGGTGCTGGGCAATGATGATTATATGGGCACCGACAACGATTTGGGCGGTGGGCCGATGAACGATGCGGTTGCAATGCGGCAGGTCTTGCAATCCCAAGGGTTTCAGGTTATTAGCGGCCTTAACCTGACGGGCGCCCAGATGAAAGGCAAGGTGGCCGAATTTATCCGGGCGCTGCAACAACGTCCGGGCGCGCTGTCGATGATTTATTATTCCGGCCATGGCGGGAGTATCAGCGGCAATAATTACCTGATTCCGACGGATTATACGGGTAACGTCAACACTGGCTTTACGGCCAACGCGGTATCGGTTGATTATTTATTGCAAGAGCTTAAAAAGACGAATTCGCTGTTCAACATCATGGTGCTGGATGCCTGCCGCAATCCGCTGACCACGTCCGCGCTCAAAAGCGCAGGCAACATCAAGCACTGGTCTCTCGAACCCGGCCCCGGTCTTTCCAACGTGTGGATCGAATATGCGTCCAGCCCGCATATGCCAGCCCTGCAATACGATAACCGGGGGCAGTACACCCAGGCGCTGCTTCAATATATGACGCGCCGGGATCTCGGCATTGATGATGTATTTCGACTGGCCCAGTACGAGTTAGAGAAAGATCAACGCGATGATCAGCATGCCAGCAGCCAGACAGATATCAGCCGGACCGGCCCGCTGGCGGATGCGTTGTCATTCGCCAACCATTGCTAAGCCTGTCTGCGTAGGCGGCCAGCAGGCTGGCATCAGATAGGGGCTGGTAACTTTGTTCCTGACAATGGATTCCCGCCTGCGCGGGAATGACAAAGTATTAAAGTATTAAAGTATTAAAGTGCTGGTCTGGTGTTATATCTGCTGCCGTCCGAAATTTACAGTTTCGTCACGCAACGGTCATCGGATTGTCACATGGGCGGCGCATAATACCCCCAGGAGAGATGCAGTAGTGCGTTGCATTCAGGATATACCCGTTCCCTAAGTCTCAGGATGTACCCGATAGAGAAACCCCTAAAACCTAAAACAAAGTGGTCCCCGGCCTGCTGAAGTCAATTTCAGAAGGCCCTTTTTATTGGGATTGAATTGACGCTGAATGGCCAAGCTCTATGTCATTCCCGCGAAATTGGGAATCCAGGAAAAGCTTGCCAAGAAGCCAGTAGGACAACGCTAAAGGGACTGGGTCTTTTTAAACGTTTTTATCCAGCGTGAAACTGAACACGGAGCCTTGGTTCACTTCGCTCTCCACCCAGATGTCTCCACCGTGCAGTTGTACGATGTGCTTGACGATGGACAGGCCCAGGCCGGTGCCGCCGCTTTCGCGCGA
>CAZXUP010000163.1:0-6523 GCA_964643815.1 uncultured Vampirovibrionales bacterium | reverse complement strand
TGCCTGGCGCATAAAGCTGGCTTTTTTCTGCACAGCATCAATCGTCGTCACTTGTCCCTTGTTTTCACGGGCTGCCAAGGCCAAATGCAACGTAGAATACCCAACAGACGTCCCGACTTCCAGCAGCCGGGTAAAACGCCCGATAGCCGCCAGCAGGTGCAGAAAACGGGCAGATTCGCGTGGCAGAGACCAATTGGCCCGCAGATAGTCGGAATCCGTTTCCAAACGTTCAATCACGGCGTTCAACGTCATTATATTGTCTCCTCATTACTGTAAAACTGGCAAATCGCCTCGCCCAGGGCGTCGAATGTAGACGGCTCAGGCTGGACATTCACCCGGCCAAAAACGGCTTGAGCGGACTGGGCCGTGCGCGGTCCAAGACAGGCAATCGCAGGCCTGCGCCAATCCCCGTCCACAGACAATGCCTGAAACGCCTCTACTGCCGACGGACTGGTAAAGACCAACAAGTCCACGCCATCCTTCAAGCGATCCATTTCAACAGGCAACAAGGTGCTGCGGGTTTGCGTTTCGTACACCACGCACGGGGTGACTCGTGCGCCAGCCGCCGAAAGAATTTCCAACAAGCGCTGGTTGGCCCGGTTGCCGCAAGGCCACAAAATCCGAAGCCCCGTACAATCATGCACTTCGCAAAACGCCGTAGCCGCGCTTTCGGCATCAAACCGGGGAGAAACAAACGCAGGCTCACTCCCCTGATTGGCTCGGTACGATTGCAGCAAGGCGGCTGTCGATGGCCCTACCACTGCCGAGCGTGCTTGCCTGAAAGCCGCTGGGACTGGCTCTTGCCCAAAGACCGCTCGCACCGCATTCTGACTCGTCCAGAAGATCCAGTCAAACGCACCCGCATCCGGCAGAACAAACGCAACCGGCGTAATCTCCACCAGCGGAATCAAGCTGACGGCGGCGCCCCAGGCCAACAAACGCTGCTGAAGTGCGTCACCCGCCGCATCATCGGGACGGGTCAATACAATACGACGACCCTTCAAGGGCTTGGCCTCTACCGAAAGTCCGCTGCTCACCGTATAAACTCCTCCAAACAGCCGTCCTGAAAAATTGAAAAAGCTACCTATAATAAAAAACAGCCTTGAAGAAATAACAAGCCGGAATCCATTCAGCATGCCGCAAAATGTGGAAAGCCAGAAGCAAACCTTGCGCAAACAGGCCGCCCAATTGCTGGAAGCAGTGATTGATGAACGCGTATCGCCCCAGTTTGCCATCAACCGGTGGCCGGAGACTGTCGAGTGTCCTGATCCATCCCTGGAAAGCGCTTTCCAGGCGCTTTGGCATTTTGAGGCGGATGAAGACAAACAGAAGCATGAACTGTTCTACCTGGACGCCCAACTCGAATTATTGCGGCAGATGGCCGGTTTCTTGAAACACGGGCATGCGCTGCCAGGCTATTTTTTGCGCAGCTACCTGCCCGCACACCGGGTTCGTTTTTTCTATCTCAATTCACCCTGGCAGGGTAGCATCCAATGGCTGGGGCAACACTGGAAGCAGTGGACACGAGGCTGGACGGAAATCTGGCGGCAGGCGTTACAGATCAGCCCCATTCGATCCCAACATCAAAAATAGATTTCCAAACCAAAAAGCTTCCCCGAAAACGAGGAAGCTTTTGGTTTAGGCTTTGCCTTGCGACAAAAAACTAGTGGTGGTCGCCAGCCGGAGCAGCAGCTTCGCCTTCAGCCGGAGCTTCTTCAACCGGAGCTTCTTCAGCCGGAGCAGCAGTGGTTTCGGTGGTAGAAACGCCTTCCGGAACAGCCGGAGCTTCAGCTTGCACTTCAGGGGTTTCCGGAGCCGGAGCTTCTTCAGCCGGTTTGCAGCCGGTCAATACCAGCGTGGTAGCGGCAGCCAGACCCAACAGAGTAACGGTAAACAGTTTATTCATGATCTCTCCTTTTAGTATTTTGATTGAAAAATACAGGTTACTTATATACGCCATTGAAGTTTCAGGAATCAAAAATCGGCTCAAAAAGGGCTGCCACTTGTCTCAGTGAACACCACTCCGTCCTCGTCTACCGAACCGTATAAAAGGACTGCCTACCTTTCGATGGATTGAGACTGTATCAGGTTCTCTCTTATTGGTTACTTGATAGTTGGTGGGTACCAAGCATTTCAATTATGCTGTATTAAAGCGCATGGTGGAAGAGAGGTCAAGGGAACAGGCCTGAATTTAAAGGGCTATCTCACAATCTTTATATTTTACTTATCTTGTTCCCGATCAAAAGCAAAAAGGAATTGATGAACGATGAACACAAACGCTTGTATCGTATTGACAACTTGTGGAAATCGCGACGAAGCGGAACGCATTGCCGAGACCGTCGTAAACGAACATCTGGCCGCGTGTGTGAATGTCATTTCGCCTTCCAGTCCAGTGCGTTCATTTTATTTCTGGGAGGGAGTCCTCCAAAAGGATGAAGAATATCTGCTGCTCATCAAGACCTTAACGGCTGGGCTTCCCCTATTGGAAAAGAGAATTGGCGAACTACACAGCTATACGGTACCGGAATTCATTGCGTTACCGATCATCGCAGGGTCTGATCCTTATCTGCAATGGCTAAACGGAAACGTTCAGTAAGCCCACCTCCCGAAGAAAGCCCTTGTTTCCAGAGAAATATTAAGGAATAATAAGAGCACTGAGGGTTCTTACTCAGAACCCTGCCGTCAATCATCCATTTTATTTGTTCTGAGGTAAGGACTCGTGGGATTTTTTAATTTTTTCCGCAAAAGCACCAATGACATGGGGATTGATCTCGGCACCGTCAACACTCTGGTCTGTACGACGACCAAAGGGGTGGTCCTGAGAGAGCCTTCCGTTGTCGCGATCGACTACAGCCAGAATCCTCCCAACGTCATTGAAGTGGGCCTTGCCGCCCGTGAGATGATCGGACGCACTCCCGGCAACATCCGGGCTACCCGCCCCCTGAGAGACGGCGTTATCGCCGAGTTTGAATGGGCGGAAAAAATGCTGAAGAAATTTATCGAGAAAGTAAACGGCGGCCCTGGCACCTTTGGCGCCCGACCGGGTCGCGTCATTATCGGAATTCCGAGCGGCGTTACCGAAGTCGAACGTCGCGCCGTTGCGGACGCTGCCTATCAAACCGGCGCCGATCGTGTGAACCTGGTGGACGAACCCATGGCTGCCGCCATTGGCGCAGGCATGCCGGTGGATAAACCGACCGGTTCGATGATCATCGACATCGGCGGCGGCACCACCGAAATTGCCGTGGTTTCACTGAAAGGGATCGTCGTTTCCAAAAGCTTGCGCACCGCCGGTGACGAGCTGAACGAAAACATTCAGGAACATCTCAAAAAAGTGCATAACCTTTCGATTGGTGAGCGCACGGCAGAAGAAATCAAAATCCGCATGGGTTCGGCGTTCCGCAACCATGAAGAGGAAGAGATGGAAGTGCGCGGCCTGAACCTGCTGAACGGCCTGCCGCACACCATTACCATCAACAGTTCCGAAATCAGGGAATGCCTGTTTCCCACGCTGATGGAAATCGTCGCGGGCGTGAAAAACACGCTGGAAATGACCCCGCCTGAATTGGCGGCTGACATCGTGGATCGCGGCATTGTACTGGCTGGCGGCGGCGCGCTGCTGGCGGGCATGGATGAACTGATCGCCAAAGAAGTGGATGTGCCGGTGCACATCGCCAACGATCCGCTCTCTTGCGTGGTGCTGGGAACCGAAAAAATGCTGAACGATCCCATCTACCAGTCCATCCTGGATGCCACGGAGTTCAGAGGTTAAACTCCTCGGTCATTCCCGCGCAGGCGGGAATCCAGGAAAAATGCGCGGAAAAAGGCAGTAAGCCATAGCCGTCTGGATTACCCGAACTAAAGCCAACTTGTTGGCCTGGATTCCCGCTTGCGCGGGAATGACATAGCATATTACATGAAAAATCCACTGATTCTTGAGCATAATCCCGGCATTACCATTGTCTTGGTGGAACCGCGTATCCCGCAAAACACGGGAAATATTGCCCGGCTGTGCGCCTGCACCGGAGCCGAGTTGTATCTGGTGGGCAGCCTGGGCTTTCGAATCAACGACAAGTATCTGGAACGGGCCGGGATGGATTATCTCGATGACATCCCCATCCAGCATGTCCCCGACTTCAAGGATGTCATGGCCGAAAAATCGGACTGGACGCCGTATTTCGTCAGCACCAAGGCCAAAACCAGCTATACCGAGCTGCAGTACCCGGAAAAAGCACTCTTAGTCTTCGGTAGTGAATCCCACGGCCTACCCGCCTGGTTGATTGATGAGCACCCGGAAACCAGCATCCGCATTCCCATGCGCGCCGATTCAAGAAGTTTAAACCTGGCCAATTCCGTGTCGATAGTGCTGTATGAAGTGATTCGCCAAAGGCTGCTATAGAATGTCCCGGTTTGCTTTGCCCCGATTTACTTTACCAAAGATGCATCCCATCCTCATTGCCATCCTGCTGTGCCTGGTCTGTTTACCGACACAAGCCGGACGCGTCCTCAACGATGCACTGGTCACCCGGCCCTTCAACCACCACATCTGGCAAGAAGTCTTGATGCAGCGCGTCAACAGTCAGGCCGAGGTGGACTTTACGGCACTGCGAGCCAACCCCAAGCGACTCAATCAATATATTGATCAACTGGCCGCCGTCTCACCCGATACCCAGCCCACCTACTTTCCCAGCCCTGATGACGCGCTGGCCTACTGGATTAACGCCCACAACGCCATTGCGCTTCGACAGATTCTGGACTCCTACCCCATCGAAACCCTGGCGTTCTTGCCACAATTTGAAAACCGAACCCGATACCGGCTGGGCGGCAGATCGATGTCTCTGTTACAAATTCGACAAAAAATCATGGCATCACTCGCCCGAAAACCTTTGCTGAGCGTTGCCATCACCGATTACACCCAAAGCGCGCCGCCCATTTTGAGGGAAGCCTACGAAGCCAAAAGCCTGGACAACCAACTGCACCAGGTTCTGCACCTCATTGCCGCCGATCACGCCGTGCTTCACTTTGACAACAGCAATGCCGCCTGTGCGGGCGTCACCGTCAGCCCATTCTTAAAAGGAACTTTTGACGCGGCCAACACCCCCAGCCAAGCTCAAAACGAAGATCAGGATGCTCTCGGCGAGAGCCCCACCTTGCCAGAAGCGCAGATCAACTGGCTGGAGGTCCTTCAACAAGCAGCCTCGCCCGAAGTGACCGCGGCCCTCAACAAATCCTGCCAACACGAGATCCGGTTCTTCCCGGAAAACAAAGCCCTCAGGCAGGTTAGACGCCGGACTGACGCAGAGTGAAGCCGTGCTTGCCGCACCGGTATGTTACTCCTATAATAAACGCAAGTCCACAAAAGATATACTTTTTAACACATGAGGCGATCCCCCTGTGCTCTCATTGGAAAACAAAAGCGATCTGCTTGGCCGGTTCCGCAAAATTCCGCTCTTTGAGACCTTGAACGATACCGAACTCGAGAGCTTGGCCGGTTACTTTTTTGAAGCCAACTACGACAAGGAAACCGTCATTTTTTATGAGCGGGACTTGCCGGGCGATACGGGATCGAAAATCTATTTTGTACTGCGCGGCTGCGTCAAGCTGGTGAAATATTCCTCGGACGGCGAAAGCACGATTGTGCGCCTGTCTTCCGTTGGCGAATTCTTCGGTGTCACCGGCGCTTTGACGGATAAGCCCATGCCGTATTCCGCCGAAGCCCTGACCGACACCACCGTGCTGTATATCGAAAAAAGCAATTTTATTCGCGTCGTGGAACGGTTCCCGCAAATCGCGCTGGGTATGGTGACGGCCCTGGGCGAAGTGCTATGGTTCAACTACGAAACCCATAACCAGGTAGTCAAAAAGACCGACGCGCGCGTTTCCAAAATTTTGCTGTATCACTTCAAACGCGATGGTTATGCGGACACATCCGAAGGCAAGTTGCTGAATATCCAGTTGCCGCACGATTATATTGCCAGCATGACGGGCATTGCGTATGAAGAATCCGTGCGCATTATCAGCCGCCTGAAAAAGACCTACGGCTGCATCAACTATCTGCGCGGCGGCAAGATTGTGATTACGGATTTGGACAAACTTTCAACACTGGCCCAAGCCGAAGACAACGGTTTTTACTAGCTACCAATACCCCCGCACAAAGCTGTCTCCCCGACTGACTAACAAGATACGATACCATTCGGGCATGTCCATTGGCGACCGCTGTTCAGATAGAACTTGCTCTTCTTGTCGAGCATCTACCCAGCTATCCGCCAGAAAAGCTTTTTCTGGCGGCGTCCCAGCCCACAAAAAGACAGCTCCCGGCAAGAGAATCCAAAATACGCGTCCCATGCCCAACCCTCCGGTACGGTCACGTTTACTCTAATATGATGCCGTCGCTCATGACCATTCCCCAAAGGAGCATTCATCTCGGCATTAAGCCAGGTTGTCATTCCCGCGCAGGCGGGAATCCAGGAAAAATATGCGGAGAAAGGCGGTAAGCCCTAGCGGTTTGAATCCTACGATAAAG
>CAZXUP010000162.1:1310-6536 GCA_964643815.1 uncultured Vampirovibrionales bacterium | reverse complement strand
GATGGAAGAGGTCATTGGCCTTCGTGGAAAAAAGCCGGCAATCGCTGGCTGCCAAGGGGATTGCTTACCGGGAACTCTCTATTTTTGAGCAAAGCGGCGAGCCGGATAACCCCAAGGCCTTTTCGGTGCGGGATGTGTTTACGGATGCCGAGGTGGAACCGCTGCAAAACGCCAATCTGGTGTTTATCCAACGCTCCCGAGGCTACAGTTTAAGGCCCTCTCTCACGATTCAGCAGCTCGAAAGCCTGATTGGGCAGGTGAAAGCCATCAACCCGGATGCAACAGTGATGGTGGACAACTGCTACGGCGAGTTTACCCAGGCCAACGAACCCACAGCCGTGGGGGCCGACCTCATTGCAGGCTCGCTGATTAAAAACCCCGGCGGCGGAATTGCCCCAACCGGTGGCTATGTGGCTGGTCGGGCGGATTTGGTAGCTTCCTGCGCGGATGTGTTGACCTGCCCCGGTGTCGGGGCGGACGGTGGCTATACCTTTAACCTCACCCGTTTGCTGCTGCAAGGGCTGTATCTGGCGCCTGGAGCTGTCAAGGAGGCGCTGAAAGGCATGACGCTGGCGGCGCATCTGTTTGAGCAGGCCGGTTACGATACGGCGCCGGGCTGGCAAGACAGCCGCAGCGATATCATCCAGATTCTACTATTGCGAGATTCCGATAAACTGGTGCGATTCTGTCAGGTTTTGCAAAGCCTCAGCCCCATTAGCAGCCATGTAATGCCGGTTCCGGCCAATCCACCCGGCTATGCCGATGAAGTGGTGATGGCTGGCGGTACGTTCATTGATGGCTCAACCCTGGAGTTGTCCGCCGATGGCCCGTTGCGTCCGCCCTATGCGGTGTATCTCCAAGGCGGCCTCACCTACGCCCACACCCGCCTGGCAGTGCAACGGATTCTGGAATCTCTGTAGCATACTGATCTGGTCCTGCTTTCGCAGGAATGACAGACAGGTTGCTGTTATCCGGCCTTGATGCGGGTTTTGATCTCTTCGATCTGTTGCTTCAGCACCGGGTGGCTCTCCAGCTCGTCGGTTATTTTGTCGTAGGCGTACAAAATGGTGGTGTGCTTGCGCCCTCCCAGTAGTTCGCCAATTTTCGGGAAGCTGGCCTCGGTGAGTGAGCGGATGATATAAATGGTTACCTGCCGCGCATGCGAGACATCCTTGGCGCGGGACGGGCTTTTCAGATCGCTGGCGCGCATGTGATAGTACGCGGCCACGGTCTCGACAATTTTTTCCAGCGAAATCCGCGTGGTGTCTACGGGTGCGCCCAGCACGGTTTGGGCCATGGCGCGATCCATCGGCGTGCGGGTCAGCATGCCGTAGGCCGCGACTTTGTTCAGCGCGCCTTCCAGCTCTCGGATGTTGTTGGGGAAGGTTTCGGCGATATAGCCGAGTACGTCGTATTCCACCCGAAATTGGGTGTGTTCGGCCTTTTTTTGTAAGATGGCCAGCCGGGTTTCAAAATCCGGCGGCTGGATATCGGCAATCAGCCCCCATTCAAAGCGGCTGCGCAAGCGGTCTTCCAGGCGGGCAAGGTACTTGGGCGAGCGGTCGCTGGAGAGAATGACCTGCTTGCCAGCTTCGTGCAGGGCGTTGAAGGTGTGAAACACTTCTTCCTGCGTGCGGGTTTTGCCTTCCAGAAACTGCACGTCGTCAATGATCAGGATGTCGTTGCGCCGGTAGCGGTCCTGAAAGCTTTTCATGTCCTTGTGATTGCGCAGGCAATCGACCAGATCGTTGGTGAACTGCTCGGCGGTGACGTAGCGCACTTTGAGATCGGGATGATGCTGCAGGGCAAAGTGCCCAATGGCCTGCATCAGGTGGGTTTTTCCGAGGCCCACACCGCCGTGGATGAAAAACGGGTTATAGCTTTGGGCCGGGGTTTCGGCGACGGCCAGCGCCGCCGCGTGGCAAAACCGGTTGTGCTGCCCCACCACAAAGGCTTCAAAGGTATAGCGCGGATTGAGATTGCTGTGCGTCGTCCGGGGTGTCCAGGGACGGCTGGGCAGGTCCTTTGCGGGTGCATCCGTCAATTCCGGCGACACATCCGCTTTTTCTGCTTCTGACACCGTGACCCGGATGGTGGCCGGATGGCCCAGTCGGGCGGCAAACACGTCTTGCAGATCGGCGCGATACCGTTTGAGAATCTGTTCCCGAATAAACTCGCTCTCGGCCACCAGCGTTACGTCCTGGCCCGAGATCGTCTCCAGCACGAGGGGATTGATCCAGGTCTCAAAGCTGGGCTGGCTCATCCGGCCTTTCAGGTCAACCTGAACCAACTCCCACAGGGTGTGGGTTTGACTGTTTGTTGGGCTTTCTGTTTTCAAGGCATCCTTAGCAGGCAACGCCAACGTAGCCATCATCCACTACCATTATCCTGAACTCTAACCATTTCCTGTTTTGTTTTTAGAAATTATGCCGGTTATTCCCCAAAAGCCGCAAGCCTACCTTTATTGGGTTACCAAGGTCTTGGGTCCGACGGTTTTTTAGCTTAGCATAGAGGGTGCTGGTGTTTACCAAGCGTATCAAAGCTTTTACATAAAGTTTTTTTGCGCTATAGTCAAACCCTCTCTTGAAACAAGGTGTTCTATCCATACAATGGTTTTTCGCTTAAAAAGCGCTTATTAAAGGAGATCTTCCCATGAAACGCACCCTGGAAGGGACGCAACGCAAAAGACGCCGTGTCAGCGGTTTTCGTGCCAGAATGGCGACCCCTGGCGGTCAGCGCACCCTCAACCGTCGCCGCGCCAAAGGCCGTCACAAAATCGCACTCTAGTTTTCGCATGCTCAAGCGGACTAACCGCCTGAAGTCCAGAGGGGACTTCAAACGGGCGTTGGCCGGAAAGCGTCTCTGCGCCAACCCTTGTTTTGCATTATACGGACTGTTGTCCCGATTCCCGGCAGGTGAGGTTCAGCCTGCTGCTATGGCCGGGGTCGAACCTCGCGTAGGTTTCATCGTCAGCAAGAAGGTGCACAAGAAATCCAACCGCCGCAATCTGATCCGGCGGCGTTTGCGTGAACTGGTGCGACTGGCTTTGCGTTCCGAGCAAAAGCAACGCCTGGCAAAATACCGAACCCTGGTTTTTATCGCGCGAAACGGCAGTCTGGACACCTCGTTTCAGGATTTGAAAAGTCATATGGAGCGGTGCTTCAAGAATTTGTAAATTTGTAAAAGAGATGCCGAAATCCCTTGTTCTTGCTTTAATAAACCTTTACCGGATGAGCGCCGGGCTGAGAAAACGAATGATCCCGCCCGTGTGCCGCTTTTATCCGAGTTGCTCCAACTATGCATACGAGGCCGTTGAACGTTACGGCACACTCCAGGGAGGCAAGCTCAGCATCAAACGCATTCTGCGCTGCCATCCGTTACACCCCGGCGGACATGATCCCATCCCCGATCTGACCCCGTCCGCCTTACCGTCAGTCAAACAGGAGACCCTCTTGTGAATGTAATCAACCAGGCCATGATGTATCTCTTAAACCTGTTGCACAGCTTTGTCGGCAGCTACGGATTGGCGATTGTTCTGCTGACGGTTCTGATCCGGGTGGTGCTCTGGCCGCTCAACTCGGCTCAAACCCGCTCCATGCGCAAAATGCAGGAACTGCAACCCAAAATGCGCGCTTTGCAGGAGAAGTTCAAGGACAATCCGCAGAAAATGCAGGAGCAGTTGATGAAGTTCTATTCGGAGAACTCCTTCAACCCGATGGCCGGTTGTTTGCCGATGCTGGTGCAACTGCCCATCTTTATCGGTTTGTATGGCGCGCTCAGCAGCCCGCAATTTCTGGCGGAAACCGTACACGAAAACTTTTTATTCCTGAACAACTTGTCCCACACCTTGCAGGGTCATGCGGGAGAATCGCTGGATGGTACGTTCAACGTGCTGAAAGACGACACGTTCTCGTCCGATAAAACCATTCGCCTGACCATGACTGATGGCACCGTGCGCGAACAGGAAGTCAAGGATCCCAACAAACTGATTAGCACTTTCCCCCAGCCCATTCTGCCGGGTTCGCCCGTCAAGCTCACGCTCGATTTCACCCAGATGGGCCTGAGTGATGATTACAAAAATCTGGTGCAATCGGCGGAACTGTTGGTCATCGATAATAAAAGCCGTGAGCTGGAGCGCTTGCAGTTTAACAACGTCGACGGCCGCCTGACCCAAGAGGTCAAAACCACCCAGGCCAACGGCGATCTGTTCAATCCGGACAACCTGAACATGGATGTGCTGGCCTTGATCTTGATCTATGGTGCACTCACGTTGCTCTATCAAAAAGTGATGACGCCCAAAAACCCGCCCGCTGCCGCCAAAGACGATCCGGCCGCCGCCGCGATGCAATCGCCGATGATGAAGATGATGCCGCTGATGTTTTTGGTGATGATGTTTTTCATTCCCATTCCGGCAGGGGCCATGATTTATCTGGTGGTGACCACCGCGTTGATGCTGCTTCAGACGCTGTGGGTGAACTACAGCGAGGGCAAAAACGACGCGCAGAAATCCAGGCCCTCGGATCAGATCATCGACGTGAAAGCGGATCGCGCTTAAAAACTACAACTTACTTTTTCAAAATGCGGGCGGCGTAAAAACCGTCCGCGTTTTGCGTAATGCCGCGCTGTTCTGAAAAATCCAATGTGGCGTTTTTATGTTTTGTCAAAAACTGATCGACCACATCCTGGTTTTCGGCTTTTAAAATGCTGCAGGTGCTGTACACCAACACGCCGCCCGGTTTCAGGCAGGCAAAGCCTTTTTCCAGCAGTGTGGTTTGTTGTTGAGTGTAGGCCGTCAAGTTGGGTTTTTGCAGATGCAATAAAATTTCCGGATGACGCCGCAACGTGCCGGAGCCGGAGCAAGGCGCATCGACTAATACTTTGTCGAATAACTCTGCATCCGGTTCAAACTGCAAGCCATCAGTTTGCAAACATGTGACATTGGTGACGCCCAGACGGGTCAGGTTTTCCTGCAATAGTTTGATGCGTTCCGCTTTGGGTTCGATGGCGGTAATGTTTCCGATGTTGCCAGATTTTTGATGATTTGCGTTGCTCATCAAGGCCGCCAGGTGCGTGGTTTTGGAGCCAGGTGCGGCGCACAAATCCAGAACGTTCTCTTGCGATTTTGGCGATAGCAGATGCGATACCCACATCGATGCGGGGTCCTGCACGTAAAATAAACCGGCTTCGTAACCGGGCAGCAAGCGCGGCGACCCTGAAAATTCCGGC
>CAZXUP010000162.1:0-1300 GCA_964643815.1 uncultured Vampirovibrionales bacterium | reverse complement strand
AGTCCAAAGGCACCACCACTGTCCCTGTGGCAAACAAGCCTTCGGGAATCTCCGAAATCGTTTCGGCTGGGATGCCTGCTTCCGCCAATTGCTGCAAATATGCTTCCGGTGCGATTTTGAGTGTGTTCACCCGAATCGTCATCGCGGCTGGATTTTGCGCGGCCTGCGCCATCGCCTCAATGGCGTCGTTGTCGTAGTGTTGTTGTAAGAGGCTAATCAGTCCGGCGGGCCAGCCAAATTCCCATTGCAGCCGCTCGGCGAAACCGGCGGAGTCAGGCGTTGAAAATCCATCGGCTTCCAAGCGGCGTTGGGCTTCGCGCAAAACCGCGTTGATGAATTTAATCGTCTTGTCAGAACATTGTCGCGTTTTGGCCAGTTCAACGGTGGTATTGATGGCCGCGTATGCAGGCACCTGGTTTAACCCGTAGAGTTGAAACAATCCCATCCGCAACAAGGTGCGTACCGGCGGATCAATTTGCTTCAATTTGCGTTTTGTCAGCGTTTCCATCCATATACCCAGACGCAACCAATGTCGTAGGGTGCCCATGGTCAGTGCATGGAAAAAGCGTCGATCCGCTTCCGCCCAGTTTTGCCCAGCGCCAGCCAAGGCGTCCGCCATCAGGCTGTCAGCCTTTAAACGGCTTGCTCCGCCTTTTTCAAAGCGGAGCAGTGTTTCAAATGCGCATTGCCGGGGATCAGTCGCCACGCCGTGCGCCTAAAATCCGCATGACGAAATACAGCAACTGAATCAGTGCATACAGGGCAGTTGCGATGTAGGTAAACGCGGCAGCCGTCAGCACTTTTTTGGCGCCGCCCATTTCATCGACGGTCAGAAAACTTCTGTTCTCCAGCACTTTCAGGGCGCGACCGCTGGCATCCAGTTCCACGGGCAGGGTCACAAAGTGAAACAACACGGCGGTCCCGTACATGGCGACACCCAACCACGCCAGCAGTTCCGCCCAGGCTGGCATCGCGTGGCTGGAAAGGCCCAGGCCCAAACCAATCATAATCAGCCAGGGTCCGATGCCGCTGCCAAAATTCACCGCCGGAACCATTGCCGAACGAACGACGACCGGATAAAACCCTTTGGCATGCTGAATGGCGTGACCGCATTCATGCGCCGCCACGGCGACGCTGGCAATGGAGTTGCCCTGATAGATCTCGGGCGATAACCGCACCACTTTGGCGGCCGGGTCATAATGGTCACTCAAGAAGCCGTCCACCATTTCGATCCGTACGTGGCTCAGGCCATGCTCGCGCAAGGCCACTCCGGCGATGCCCAGCTCCTCCTCCAGCTCAC
>CAZXUP010000161.1:0-6565 GCA_964643815.1 uncultured Vampirovibrionales bacterium | reverse complement strand
GCATGTTACTGGAAATCTCTACTTTCAAACACACCCCTAAACCGGACTCAGGTCAACTCCTTTAGGGCCTACGGGGCATACAAACCAAAATCCGCACTAATATTCACAACTTTTCCTTCTTTTGTATAAATCCAAAAACCAACAGCAGAACTGCTAAATATATGGCTTGTTAAAATATCCTGAAGGCTACACCCGTACTGCGCATCAGCCTCTGGAGGCAGCTTCTTTGTCCATGGCCCTCCACAGTCAAAGTGATTGGCGGTGGAGAACTTGAGTGTGTCTTCAATCGGGGTACCCAATGGAATATGTCGCTTGACAATCTCCGTCAACTTTTTATCAGTTTCTTTCGATTGTTTGACTCTCGTCTTTTTTAAATATTCATACATCTCCTGCGTCATTGGGGCGTCATCATATTTCTCACAGCCCATCATAAAAAAACCTCCCGTCAGAAGCAGCATGCCTGCGATTAAACTGGAAAGTGTGGTGACTTTTCCAGGCTGATATTCCCGAAAGTTCTTATGAATGGTAATGGTACCGGGTTTATCAACAGGATTGTTTCCAAATCGGATCAAACGTTGCAGCATAGGCCTCTCTTTCTGAAGGGCTGAAGTTTATGTACATGTACCAAACACCTGCTGTGCACGCAAAATAACTCTAACAAAACGTTACAGTCTATGAGAATGCTAACCTGCGCTTTGCGTCAAGGCCGTGTACACCACAAACACCAGCGGAAAATCGGCACCCCAGCCATGCAGCAAAATGGGCGCGCCCAGCGTGCCGGTTTTCTCGTAGGTGTAGGCAAACAGCACGCCGCCCACCATCACCACTAGCGTCAGCAGAGTAGCCCAAAGAGGCGGGCAAAAATGTTGTAATATCACCCAGTGCCAGCCGCCAAAAAAGATGGACGAAATAATATTGGCGGGCCACGGGCCAAGCAACGTTCGCCATTCCTGATAAATCACGCCCCGCCAGAAGCCTTCTTCAAAGAGCGGGTTAAAAAAGACGAGGTAAATGCCGTAGCCCCAAAACACGACATCAGCGTGCATTGCAATACCTTGACTGCGTGCGCTGAAAAGCGGCCAGTCCATTGCAAATCCGTGTGATAGTTTAAAGAGGCTGAGCAAAACGATATTGGCGATGACGCATAACAATACAATTTGTCGAAACGAGCACTTCAACGGCCACACCGGCAGCCGCTCCATCCGAAACAACATCACCGGCAGCACACAACAGAGCAATTCGTACAACGCGATGGTGACCCGGTAATCTTTTAGCTTAAACAGTCCGTAGCTAACCACCAGCCATGGCCAGAGCATCAAGAAGACTAGCAAGGCGGCACGCAACACTTTATTGCGTGACTGCAAGGCTTCGGGCTGGACAGTGATTACTTCGACCTGCTGAGGGTCAGGCTTTCTTTCCATTGACGCACAATGCTTTCCCGTTGCTCCAGCGGACAGTGATATGAACAGGCCTGGCTCATCACAGTCACGGCATCGGTGTTCAGGTTCACTTCCTTGCCTTTTTTACCAAACAGGCAAACGCCCGAATTACGCAGCGCGCCCGGCACATCAGCCGTGGGGTTGTAAAAGTTGCCGCAACTGCCGCACGCCATAATCGTCAAACTCCGGCTGATCAGCTTGGCGTGCAACTCATAAAACGCCTGATCCAGAATGCGGTAGGACTCGGTGGAGAAGGCGACGCTTTTGTATTCCAGCGTGAGTTGATACGACTCGTTACCGCTTTCGTTAAATGTGGTGAGTGTTTTCAGCGTGCATTGCACTTCTTTTTTGCCGTTGGAGAGCGGCACCGATTTGACGGTTTCGCGCGGCAGCTTCATCCTCGAAGTGACTTGCGGGGCGGCCTGTTGGTTATGGCTGGCTTGCGGCAGATCAATCCTGTCCGGATGTTTGTGGGCCGGGTTTTTTTTCAAGCGACGCTCGGCGCGATTCACCAGCTCTTCAAATTCCAGTTCGTTTTTGGGCGCATTTTTTTTCAGGATGTTGCGGATCACATTTTCGCCCTGGTCTTCATCAAACAGGCTGGGTGGTGCTTCCATGGCTTCGTTGAAACGCGTGGTCTGCGCTCTGCGGTAGCTGCCTTCTTTACCACCCGATCGGATGACGGCCTGGCTGAAATAGGTGAAGAACCCCAGCGGCAGTGCGACCAAGCCAAACACGTAGACAACCGGTGTGTATACAAATAACGTAATGTAATCGTTGGGTTTGCAACGCGCAACGGCTAAACTCACAACATTCAGCACGATGACAGCGCATGCGGCGGCGGCCCACCAAAGCGGCTCTCCCGGAATGGGAATCGCAGACTTGGCGTCCAGAATCGCCAATGTCGCGAATGCAGCCAATGTGAGGAAATCGGACGGTCTGACGATCGCCGTCAGTTGCTCCAGGTAGTTGAGATCAAAACGCAGAATCAAGCGCGTCAACAGGCGCGGACCGTATTGCAGCAACAGGTTGATACGGTTGAATGCGGCGCCGACGCACAGTGTCAGATGATGGAGGAAATGCACGTCGGAATCGGAATAGACGACCACGTTGGGTGCCCAATTGACGCGGAAATTTTCCAGGTTCAGCCGGATGGAATACTCCAGGTTGTCCAGGTCGGTGCCGCGACGATAGGGAATCATCTCCAGCACTTCTTGTTTAATCGCCCAGCCAGAATCCAACAAACGGCAGCTCAAGCCCATATGATAGCGACCGGCGTTGCCGATACGGTTGAAGATGCGCGTGGATAACGCCAGCATTTTGGCCAGCGGGGTTTCCGGCGGGTTTTTCAGCGCCACATAGCCCTGGATGGCAAAACTGTCGATGCCGCGCGCGGCCAGGTTCTGGAAGAAATCCGGCTTGATCATATCCGTTGGTTTCAAAAACACCAGCAACCCGTTGCCACCGGCGGCCAGGCAGCGGTCAATCAGCCAGGTGACGGCATGCCCGTAACGAGCCGGTTTTTTGCCGATGGTGGGATATTGCCATACTTTGACATTGGGCCGCAGCGATTGCGGAATCAAGTCCCGGCTGCTGGCTTGGGTGGTGACCAGGTGTACCGTGACTTTGGCGGTCGGGTAGTCCTGTTCGTTGATGGCTTGCAACAACGCCAGCAGGGCCGGATGATCCCCAGCGTCCAGAAATGGGATCAGCACGGACAGGTGCAGTTCCTGGTTCTGTTTGTAGAGTTTTTTCACCAAATCGTGCTTGCGGCCCTGTTCGGCAGCCCAGATAATCAAGCACTGCCGCAGGGCAAACAGGCCGAGGATCAGGCCTGCGAATGCCAGCACTCCATTTTGGACCGGTTCTGCCAGATTCATTAAATTCATGCGCTTAATTCGGACTTAACCCCGCTAGATGCCACCCTCGTATTTTAACTGAAATGAGGATGCATTACAAAGCGGCGCGCGCTGCCTTGGCTAGCTCCGATTCGGGTTCCAGCCTCAGAAGCTGCTGAAAGCAAAGCTTGCTTGCCGTCCGGTTGCCATTTTCCCGGTGAAGCAAGCCCAGCATAAACCAGGCTTCGGCATTGGCCGGGTTGCTTTTGGTGATGGCTTGCAGCAGGGCTTGGGCCTTGGGAAGCTGCCCGGCAGCGGCATAGGTTTCGATTAAATTTTTGTAATACAGCGCATAGGTGGGTTGCAGGCGGCAGGCGTGTTGAAACGAGGCGATGGCCAAGCTGTAATCACCGAGTGCCCGGTAGGCCAAGCCCAGGTTGTTGTAAAGCGCGCCGCTCATGCTGGTGTAGGGATTCAGGCGAATGGCGGCCTTGAGTTCCTCCGAGGCTTCGTCGTATTGTTCCTGTTCCATCAGCAATTGGCCTTGCCGGGCATGCAAAATGCTGTTTTCACGCAAATCGTAGGCGTGAGCAGGGTCTGCGCCCAGTATGGAAAGACTGACAACACTTAAAGCCGCCATCAGGCAGCCAGTTGCAATACGCACTGAAAAACACGCTGGAAAACACATGGGCTTGAAACTCGATCACCGATTTTATTAAATTGTAGCGGTAATCATCTGTTCCGGCAGCGTCTGACGAATGTAGATTCGGGTGCGGGTGGTCACCGCGTTGTTGTTATCCCCGTTTCCGCAAGCATCTCGGCAATACAGGGTGCTTTCCCAGCGCAGGGAGATGTGTTCAGAAAGGTTTTCCAGCAAGTCGCGTTGCTTTTTAAGCACTTGCAGGGTTTCCGGGTACTGCTTGGCAGCCGGGTCTTCCAGGATGCTTTGTGCGGTCGCCAGAAAGGCTGTCAGATTTTCCCCGGTCTGTTGATTGGTGGAAGCCTCCTCTTTCAGCAGGCGTCCGTTCTGGTCGTACTGCAACGACCGCATGGCGTTGGGCTTAATGCCGCTCAGATGAAACTGGATATTGGCCCGAACCTGTAAATGTTTCATCCCGTGGGTGTCTGGGCTGTCATAGGCGAGATCGCCCGCTTGGCGGAGCGAATTGCCCAGGGTCTGGGCCTGCAGGCTTAACTCTTGAAAGCGTTGCGCTAATTGCGGATCTTGGATGCCGGCGCCCATTTGTTCAAACAGCAGGGCGGCATAATCGTAGTACTCGCTGCCTAGGCCGTTGTGGGTCTGCTTGAGTTGAAACGGTTTGTCCAAAATATTGAGCGCCATTTGCCCGCGATCCAGGCTGATTTTTTTCCATTGGGCCGTAAAACCACTGGGCAAGCTGAGTGCGCTGGGGTTGAACTGATAGGCTTGCGGCAGGCTGATGGGCGTTTCGGTGGTTTCGGTCGCCTGAGCCGATGCCTCGAAACTGGGAAGCGTGGGGAACGGACCGTCATAAAAGATGAAGGTTCCTAGCAATCCGACGCCCAACAGGCCCAGAGAGGTAGCCAAGGTTTTGCGATGCAGCAGAAAACGACCCCTAAGCATAGGTAGACCTTTCCGTATTGCCTTACTTCCGACGCTTTACCGATTCTATGAAGCTGTAATCGGCTTGTGATATTGCTATCGGCGAAACTCGAATTTTGCTACAGGGGTCATAGCGAAATTAGTAACCAAACTTTACAAGAAATGCTTCCGAATCCGCAAAAATGCCCCGAAAAGCCGAAATCAGCATTGCGGGGCATTGAAAAGCGTGTTTGAAAACTAGCCTGTGGGGGCTTGTCTGGCCAGTTCGGAAGTTTCTTTCAGGCTGACAGCGGTTTGCAGCAAACCTTTGAACAGTGGGTGGGGGTTGTCCGGCCTGGACTTGAACTCGGGATGAAACTGGCAGGCCACAAACCACGGGTGGTTGGGCAATTCAATCATTTCCACCAGGCTGCGGTCCGGCGAAGTCCCGGAGAACACGAGACCGGCATCGGCCAGGATATCGCGGTATTCGTTATTCACTTCATATCGGTGGCGATGGCGCTCCATCACCACATCCGTCTGGTAGGCGTCCGCTGCCTTGCTGTTTTTGAGCAGATGGCAGGGGTATTGGCCCAGACGCATCGTGCCGCCGACATCGGCCAGGTTTTTCTGCTCTTCCATTAGCGCCACGACGGGTTGATCGCCTTTTTGATCGAACTCCGAGCTGTTGGCGCGGGTCAGCATGGCGACATTGCGCGAAAACTCAATGACAGCGACCTGCATACCGAGGCAAAGCCCGAGATACGGCACATGATGGGTTCGGGCGTGTTTGGCGACGTTGATTTTGCCCTCAATGCCGCGATGACCGAAGCCGCCGGGGACAACAATTGCATCCACGCCGGAAAGCAACGCTTCAGACGTCTCATCATCCACGCAGTCTTCCGAATTGACCCAACGCACTTCCACAGAGGCGCCAACGGCGGCCCCGGCATGCTTGAGCGATTCGATGACGGAGAGATATGCGTCCGAAAGACCGGTGTATTTGCCAGCCAGGGCGACTTTGAGGTGAGTTTTGGGGGCCTTCACCCGGCTCACCATTTCGCTCCAGGCATCCAAATTGGGTAGAGTGTCTTCGATATTGAGGCGATCCAGCACCTGCTTGGCCAGACCTTCTTTTTCCAGAACCAACGGCACTTCGTACAGTACCGGCATATCAATGGCTTCAATGACGGCTTCCGGATCGACGTTGGTAAACTGCGCCAGCTTCAGGCGCTCGCCTTTGCCTAACGGTCGCTCGGTCCGGCAAACCAGGATATCCGGCTGAATACCGATGCCGCGCAGCGTGTTGACGCTGTGCTGGGAGGGCTTGGTCTTCACTTCGCCCGATGCTTTCAGATACGGAATCAGCGTAACGTGGATAAAGCAGGTGTTTTTGAAGCCGACATCGTAGCGGAACTGGCGGATGGCTTCCAGGAAGGGCAAACCTTCGATGTCACCCACGGTGCCGCCAACTTCGCAGATTAAAAAGTCTGGCGAAAGCTGGTGGGTGGCTTCTTTAATCTTGTTTTTGATTTCATCCGTAATGTGGGGGATGGTTTGGACGGTGGCGCCCAGGTAATCCCCGCGCCGCTCCTTGGAAATGACATCCAGGTAGATGCGTCCAGCCGTCACGTTGTTGAGTCGGGTCAGGTTAGTGTCGATAAAGCGCTCGTAGTGCCCCAAGTCCAGATCCGTTTCCGCGCCGTCATCGGTCACAAAGACTTCGC
>CAZXUP010000160.1:0-6671 GCA_964643815.1 uncultured Vampirovibrionales bacterium | reverse complement strand
CCGCCGTGCAAAGCGTGTGATGGGTCTCCAAATGATGTTAACGGCTAGTCTTTTCAAAAGCTTGATTATATCGATTAGAAGCCAAAAGGATGATAAAAGCAGTACCCTTCAGGCGGCTGCGCAGTTTTGAATGTTAAAAAATATTAAAAAACAGCCTGTTTGAGCAATTTAACTTCTTGAGTGCGTTAATTAACAGCAAAGTGTATTGCTTTTATAGTAATGGCGACTGGAGTCAAAAGATGCAAAGTGTAAACCCTTTCCTGCTCCAATTTGGTACAACTTGGAGAAAACAGGTAAAACCACAACCACCTCAGCAAATTCAAAAGGAGCTACCACAGGCAGATAAGCTTGTCTTGGGAGAAAACCCTCCTGATGAGCTTGATTTGGGAGAAAGCCCCACTGAAGAACTTTCTCTTGAAGACGAATCCGGACAGTCCTCTATGAGTCTAAACAAAAGCAGCCAAGCTCCTGGGCAAAAACAGGCTTGCCGCTTCGATCCCAAAAAAGGTTTTGAGACTTGCTTTCAATAAGCAGTACTCGTTAACACATTTTCTTGTTCCACCAAAACAGATCATCAATTTCACCTCCGAAGCCTTTCTCTACCCAAAGGAGTTTCAGGGATGTCTATCACGTTCTCCTCTGCCCATGTTGGAAGATCTCTTAAAACACCTGCACACACAGCCTTCCGAACATCATTGCCACCTACTCAAACGTTTAGTGGTATGCCGTCGGCAATTTCGACAAATCTACCGACTGGACAGCCTCAACAAAAAAACGTTCGTTTTGGCGGAATCTTTGGAGGGTTGAGCAACAGTGACCAGGATGATACAGCACTGCTCAACAATCTGAATAAAAGAATTCCCGACTCGCAAACAACCCTCGGGGAACTTTTGGGTCGTTTTGTGGAAGAATCCAAGCGACGGGATAATCAACCCGGACAAAATCGAGGCGGAGATGATCCGAATCCAAATGCCTATCTGGATTTGATGCAAGCGATGGGTCTTCATGCTTCGGAAGCGAATCTTCAGGTTTTAAATATACTGAAAAAATATGGGCTGATCACCTTTGACGGACGGTACAGACACTGCTCGCTAAACCCAAAAGCAGCGAATATTGCCACACGTTGGAAACAGCAACCCACAGCTTCTCAAGCATCCAAAGCAGAATCACAAGGAGCAAATGGGCCTGCCCTGAGACCCTCCACTTCTCAGGCAACCAAAGCAGAATCTGAGAAAACAAAAACAGAGGGCCCAAAAGGAGAAGGCTTAGCGGGAATCAACGATTTAAGTTTCGATATGATCGAAAAAGCTAAAAACGGCGAATATGATCCGGCCATTGGGCGTGAACAGGAAGTAGAAGCAATTCGGGAAGCCTTAAGCAGACGCAATCAAAAAAACGTATTGCTTGTCGGTGACGCCGGTGTTGGAAAAACAGCCATTGTGGAAGAGTTGGCCCGTCAGATTGCTGCGGGTGAAGCTGATGAATTGCATGATGTCAAGCTAAGGGCAATTGACACCGGCGCTTTGCTTTCCGAAATGAGCCTGAAGGGCAGCGAAGGACGCTTGGCAAATATTTTAACAGGCGCGATGAAAGACGATCCGAAATTGGTTTTGTACCAGGATGAGGGTTCCTGGCTGGCTCCTCCCGACGGCGCCGCCGCCTTTGGGCCGTCGATGGCGGATGTGATGAAGCCTGCATTGGCCCGAAAAGATTCCCGGATGATCGTATCAATGACCTGGCAGGAGTATCGCAAAACATTGGGTAAAGACCCAGCCCTGGAGCGTCGGTACAACCTGGTTTTTGTGGATGAGCCGGATAAACAAGCAGCTCTAAAGATTCTTGAGGCCATCAAGCCGTCCTACGAAAAATTTCATAATACCCAGTATCCAAACGAGGTGTTAGATCATCTCTATAAAATGGCTAACCGGTACCTCAGCGATCGCGCCAAGCCGGCCATTTTGGTGGATATTCTGGATGAGGCCGGTGTGCTGGCCAAAAAGCAAAAGGCCAAAACGGTTACTCGCGAGCATGTGGATAGAGTGGTTTCTAAACGGGCTGGTATTCCGCTTGAGAAACTCTCTCAGGATGACATACAAGCATTGCTCAAGCTGGAAGACACTTTGAGACAGCGTATTATTGGGCAAGACCATGCTGTAAAATCTGTGGCGCAGGCAATTCGACGGAGAAAATCCGGACTTCGGGCTAATCATACAGGGCCAATCGGATCATTCTTGTTTGTTGGCCCTACCGGCGTTGGGAAGACCGAACTGGCGAAAGCGTTGGCCGAGTGGCAATCCGGTTCCGAGAAAGATCTGGTCCGTCTTGATATGAGCGAATATATGGAAGGTCATTCCGTCGCCCGCCTGATTGGTTCCCCTCCGGGGTATGTGGGCTATGAAGAGGGTGGACAGTTGACGGAAGCTGTTCGCAAGCGGTCCAACTCGGTTATTTTGCTGGATGAAATCGAGAAGGGCCATCCAGATGTACAAAAAATTCTCCTGCAACTGCTGGATGACGGTCGTTTGACCGATGGCCAGGGACGAACCGTTGATTTCAGGAATACGATCATCATCCTGACCGGCAACCTTGGCTCCCGTGAGGTTGAACAATCCAAGAAGCAGCAATCTCAACAAATGGGTCGGGCTGTCTTGCCGGGAGGCATGGATACGAAGGATTCAACCAGGATTTACCAGGAAGCCCTGGAAGCCTACTTGTTGCCCGAACTTCGAAACCGGATTGACGGAAAAGTGATCTTTAACGATCTGGGATCCGAGGAGCAAGCCAATATCGTTAACCTGAAGCTGGGCAAGCTACTCCGGGAGATTACGGATAACAGCGGCTTGCAAGTGAGTTTGACGCCTAAAGCAAAAGCATTTTTGCGAGACAAGCTTTTCCGCTCGGATGACGGCATTAACCAGCGAGAGGGTGGCCGGAACGCGAACGCGCTGATTACCAGGTATATCGAAGACCCCTTGGCAAACGCCAAGATTGAGCGTAATTTGCAGCCCGGTGCGAAAGTGATGCTCAAGCCGTGCTCGGATGGCCAAGGTTTGGAAGTTGCAGTCGGTGCCGCCTCGTCCAATGGATCGGAAGCAGCTGATAAAAAAAAAGCCGGTTATTTTCTTGGAATAGATAGACTCACCCGAAAGGACCGATGATGCTTCCCCTGTCAAACCATCCCACCCATTTACTGCCCGGTAAAACGCAGACGTTTTCGAGAGCTGTTCATCCTCCCGTGATGACGGACAACCGTTCATCTTCCCACTCAGCCGTCAAGTTTTCCGGAGGGATGGATGCAGGCACCCTGGTGGGAATCACGGCGAGTTTGGGTTTAGTAGCAGTTTATGTTCATCAAAAACGCCTGAATCGAGCAGCCGCCGCCAGGCAAGCAAAACATGCCGCCGAGCAGGCAGAGCGTGCCGCTGCCGCGCAGGCAAAACAGCAGACAAAACAGGCCGCCACCGAGCAGGCAAAACAGGCCGCCACCGAGCAGGCAAAACAGGCTACCGCGGCCTGGGTCAAGCTATTGCCCTTCATCTTTGACGGGACGGTTCCCAAGGATACGCTATCGAGGGCTATCCTTCAAGTGGAAAGGCGGATGGATTTCAATCCCAACTTACCCAGATTAAAGTACCATCCCAACGAAGCCGAGCTTATGGCCAGTCTCAAAAGCCCGGCGTTGGGTCCATACGTTCACAACCGTCTCAGCAGTGCATTGTCCTCGGTCTTCCATTGGATCGGCACTTCTCACACAGTCACAGGCCAGCACCTCAACATCTGGGGAGACCTGGGCTTGCTGGCGCATGGTTTCAAATTCTGGAAGTACGACGCCCAGGGTGCAGAGAACAGCTTGTTTGCCCAATACGGCTGTAAATCGGTTCAAGTGGATGAATCCAACAAGCGCTTCGGCAATGGCTTCTCGTTTGAAAAGTCGCTGAACCTTCAGTCCAAGCTGAATGCAAAAACCCAAGTCATGCTGCTTCGGGGGGTGTTACTTGTTTCTCATCCGAAGTACGGCACACTGGCTGTTCGAAATTCATCGCTGGCCTTTGGTCGGGACTTACTGGTGCACCCGGCGTATTACACTAATCAGTCACACACCGGACAAACTTTAGCCAAAGTACCTAATCAGATTCAGAGCGACTGGACTTCTGTGCTGGATTGGCGGCTTGAACATGATAGAAAATATAATAACGTTGAATTTCTCACCAACCAGTTACTGCAATTCAAGCAGGATTATCAACTGTGGAAATTTGACACCACGCGCTTTGACAAAAACAAGCAGTTTACCGGCCATTTGAATGGCGGTCTCAAAGCCATGGCTGAGTACTTGAAAACAAAACAAGCGCTCAATGAATCGAGTGACAGTAAAAAACCTCTGCCGTCACTAGCCTTTGTTCATCCGGATCTCCCACCGTATGCCAGTTATTCGTTTACCAATGCATCCGACGAAACCGTAGACAAATTGCCTATGACAAAATCGCGCATTCAAGAGCTTTCGGATTTTGCGACAGGAAACTGGAGCGACAAAAAATATCCCAATTCCAGCTTGCAAGCATTCCTGCAAGAAGGCATCCAGCAACAGGGTGAGTTGATTATGACTGACCCGGATGAAGGATGACGCTGGTCTTCTCCCCCTGAGTGATTTTAAAGCAAAAAGCAGCCCGACTGATTCTCACCGCTCCCTACCTCGTTCCTGGGTTTTGTCTTGTTCTTGCTCCAGAGCCTTCCGTTTCTCCAGCAAGGCCTTGGCTTCCTGGTATCGCGTCATCTGCCGAGCATGTTCTTTCTCTGCCCAGGGCTTCAACTCTTCCTGGTGGGCTTGTACCTGTTGTTCTACTTCAGCCCGCGCCTGCTTGAAATCATCCAGCACTTTCACAACCGCCTCACGCTCTTGACGCTTGAGACTCACCTGCTTCTCCAAGCCAGTGAGATCCGCATTCCGGTACGGCAACATGGGATTTTCATGCAGTTTCGCCAAGACCGGATGTTGCTTGCGCCATTCATTCTCTTCTCGTTGGGCATGACGCTCCACAATACCCGCCTCGCGCACATCCTTTTCTAAATCATGACGCTTTTGCTCACTCAGCCAACCAATCTCACCCTTGTCATATGCTTCCCGGCTTTGAGCATCATACGGGTTAAAGGCCAAGGGCCGGTTGGCGTCCTGCACCTTCGGATGCTTCCGCAAGACATCCTGAACCGTACCCGGATTCAGATTATCCACGACCCTGGACAACTCCGAGGCGGGCATTTGCTCCAACTCGACCAATTTGCTCTTCCAGGCCTGGGCCTCCTCTCGTTCCCGCCGTTTCTCAGCCAATTCAATCACCTGGGCATTGTGCGCTTTCACCGCCCGGTTATGATCCCCCCGCTCGGTCACTCTACCCTGGCGCTCCATCGCAGATGCATGCACCCCCAGATGCACCGTCGGCAAAAGCCCATTTCCCTGCTCTTCGTAACTGCGGTGATCCACCCGTTGTTCAAAGCCACCCCGTTCCAGTGCCTGGTTCACCGCCTGGGCCCAATATTCGCGCTCAGCAGATACCAGCGCCTTGCTGGTGGAAGCCACATCCCATTCCCGTGTTTTCTTACCCATCACCAACTGACCGTTGGCATCAAGTTCAACCGTTCGGGTTGTGCAGAGCAAATGCGCATGCACATTGCGAAGATCACCCTGGCGACCCGGTTCATGCACTGCCACATCCACCGCCCAGCCGGTGCGTTGGCTCAGCCCCTGGGCATAGTCTCGAATTAATTCTTTTTGCTGCTCATGACTCAGTTCATGCGGCAAGGCCACCACAAATTCACGGGCTACTTTCGCATCTTTTCGCTTCTCGGCCATCTCCACCGCGTTCCACAAGGTTTCCCGATCTACTTGTCCACCATCCGGCAAAACAATTTCTGAATGCAGCACTCCACCTTTGCGAGTGAAATCAAAAACTTCTCCCGTTCGGGTGTCCCGCACGATTTCTGCGGCCCGGTATGCCGCGGCCGCCGTCGCACTTCTCCCCACGGCCCGGCTCACGCTTTTTATACTGCAATGGTAAACCGGCATTGCATCCCTCTCTCGTTTTCCGTTTTTTGCATTTCCCCAACCAGTGGGCTGGGGAATCCGGGTTCGGAAAATAGAAATCCGAACCTGCCGATGCCCTCGCATCGGGTTTTGAAACCAGCGAGTTTCAAAACAGGGAGTCCAGAGGTAGAACCTCTGGCGCACGCATTGCATCGCAATGCTAAAGTGCGCCCTTCTCGTTGTTGCGGGTGACTTTGATTCTAGCATGGGAGCGGCTTTTTGCCGAGCTTCGACTGGTTCGGCAGGCATAGACGGCTAAACTCATCTGTGGCATCATGACGCCGGGTGAGGATAACCGTGGGAGGGGATTTCAATATGGATAAGTTGGAGAAGTTGCTGGAGCAGGAGCGTCAGTTAAAGGCTCGCATTCAGAAAGAAAAGGCCAAGCTGAACGCCCAGGAACGGAAAGAACGAACCGGACGATTGATTGCCTGGGGCGTCGTTGTCGAGCAAATGCTTGAAGATGCGGAAGAGTCTTTAACACCAGACCAGTGGAAACTCATGTGCCAACGGTTTTTGAAGGAGCGGACGCTGGAACGGGCGCTCACCGGACCACTGGCAGAAACCATTTCCTCTGAGACACCGCCCTCATGAC